>JAGGSQ010000059.1 GCA_021159015.1 Candidatus Omnitrophota bacterium
TATCAATATCATATATATATTAGAATTAAACAAATATTTATAATATTCCTTATAAGGAAGAAAGCGTAATTCGGGAAAGTAAAAAAGACACAATCCTCGAGTGCTTTCTCCCGTATAATAACATATATTAATCAATATTTAGTTTAGCGCTCTTACAGAACACCACAGTTGTCCAACAAGATTCACTGTAGCAATTTATTATCTTTTACTTTAAAATTTCGATTTTATGTTTGCCGACTTTTCGGGCATATCCTTCTTCAATCAAAATAGGTCCGACATAAGATGCTATTGCCGTTTTTGTTACATTATTCTGCAACCAATTACCTATACTTCCTAGAGGTGCTTTATTACGAGAAGTACCAATATCTACAATTTTTTTATACTCGTTAGTATTTGAGAACTTATCTAACGCCTTAAGATTTAACAATCTTTCGATTCGCTCTGAAATATCGCAACTTCCAGAGAATTACCCACTTGCAGTGGTGAGGGAATCTTTTTTAAACCTACCCAATCTGTATTTCTAACATTGATTCTCTCCCAAAGCCTTTGATAAAAAACTCTCAGGATTTATAATGACTGGCTTCCCACCTATATTTGACGTATCAGATAATTCTAAATAGCCACCCATATACATCTTTACAATAACGTTCTTCTTGCGTTCAACCCGGGTAAGAATAAAAGTCGCAATACTAATAATAAAACCCAAAATGCCGCTAATGCTCGCTAAAGTCCTAATATCCATTCTCTTACGTATTATTATGTATCACATAGAAATCGCTTGCTTTTCTCAGAACGTCTTTCTCTTGCTTCGTAAACACAGTGCCAACTTTGTCCACCCGACGGGTGGACAAAAATGGTCGGGAAGGTGGGATTTGAACCCACGACCTCTGCGTCCCGAACGCAGCGCGCTAAACCAAGCTGCGCCACTTCCCGAGAAAGATATGTTTTAAGAACCTTTGTCTCTAAGCTTTTTCAGGTATTGTACTGTAATCTTAGCTAAATAGTCAAATTCGGCGTTAACTAAATTCCCCCTCTTCCTGTACTGCCAGATAGTATGAGAAAAGGTAAAGGGGATAATATTTACCCAGAAACTTTTCTTGCCTGCTTCAGCTACAGTTAAACTCACCCCGTCTAAAGCCACAGAGCCTTTATCAATTACCAGCTCAGAATAAACAGAGGGACACTCAAGCTCCAGCTGGTAATAGTCACCCTGCTTTACTAAACTGACTATTTTTACCTGGCAATCTATATGTCCCAAAACAAAATGGCCTTCCAGATTTTTATCAACTCCTAACGCCCTCTCCAGATTAACCTTTGCTCCTGATCTTGCCGTCTTTAAGTTGGTAATCTCCAGAGTGGGCCTGACGGCATTTACAAAGAGACGGTACCCGGATTTTTTAACCACAGTCAGGCAGACGCCGTTTACTGCCACACTACTGCCCACATGCAGCAAAGAAGCTGTGTTTTTAGCCTCAATAATTATAGTCCAGAAAGAACTCCTTTTCTCTATCTTTTTTACAACTCCTATTTCCTCTACAATCCCGCTAAACACTACTTTTCCTCCCGGGGCAGAAGCTCTACTTCATCAATGTAGATAACACCGCTTTTCGGCGTACGCGGCTCAAACTGAAAGCTTACCACAGGGAAATCTATGGTGCCGTTAGGCCTGGCATCCTGCGGCTGCCAGTCAGAACGGGAGAAAAATTTATTAAAAGGACATACAACCTGCTTCCATCCCCTCTGGTCATCTCTAAACATACAACGGAACATCTCATTATCTTTGTCCTTTATGTCAAAAGCAATACTTACCCCCTTAGCCTGGCCGTAGAGATAAAAAGAAAAAGCGCCATATTTACGCCAAGCTATTTTCTGGGGAGGTCTTTGCCAGAGTCCTGCCTTTTTATTGGTAAGGCCGTAGCCTCGCGCCACCCACATATACCCCGAAGGTACGCCGCTATATTCTATTTTTAACGACTTTTTCCCGGCGTAAACTTTATCCGTAGAAAGAGAAATACTCACTTTGGAACCATTACCCGCGCCAAAATCAACACAATCCCTGCCACAGTTGTCTTCAAAACTATCCAGCACTAAAGGCTGAGGCGGCTGATGAAAACAAGCCGTGATAAAAAGCGCAAGAAATACCACATATACAAACTTTCCTCTCATTCAAACCTCCTTCTGTGTTATGATAATATACCAGAAACACTTTTCAATTAAAACTTTTATTTTCCTTCTTTACCGGCCTCTCAACTTGCAAATGTCTAAAGTCAGAATAGGTTAAATTAGCAGGCTGCTTGCTTTTAAGATAGGCGATTTTGTCTATGCCGCATATATTATCACGGCAAGTTAAGCAATTTCCCCTACATCCAGACAAAGGATAAAATTTATTTTGCCGGCGGAAATAAATAGGAACGTTTATCCCTTCGCAATTCAAAGAAGTAGCAAACTCGGCATTAAGACCCATGATTTTCTCTTTTTCTTTTTTAAACTCCCGGCAAAGAGCAAAACTTAGCTTATTTTGCTGGCATAGATGGCGCAATAAGGAAAAAATCTGGCGGCGATAGAAAAAAGAAGCGTTAAGATAAGAAAAACGCTCCTTATAAAGCTTAAGGTATTTATTATAAATACTTTTACCGAAATAGAGTCTGATTTTTGACAAAACAAATTTATAAATAGAAGTGGGAATGTCTAAAACCGAGGCCACAATATGATTCACACCTCTCCTGCCAAGCTCACCTATCAACCTTTCTAATTCCCCGGGGGCATCGTTTATATAAGGAAGTATAGGGTCTATCCGCGCAATAACAAAGATACCTTTCCTGCGAGCCCGCTCAATATTCCTCAGCAGCACAGATGTATCTGCGCCTTGCGGCGAGAAAATCCTGTGTAGTTTATCGTTAAGCGTCAATATAGATATTTGCAGATAAGAATAAGGATGTTCTGCTAAGCGGCTGATAACAGCAGGTGGGACATACATTTTAGTAGTTACATTAACCGGAAGACCGAATTGCAAAAAAACATCTATAGTTTTCTCAGTTAAGTGGTAAGTATTGTTTATAGACTGCAGAGGGTCTGCTACGGGAGACAAGTAGCCGCAAAAAGCAATCTGAGACTTTTTTAGATCGCGCTTAACCGCTTGATCAAAATCGGAAAAAACAAAAATACTCCTTCTTTTGTGAAAATCCTGAAAATAACCCCAGAAACTCCGTGTGTAACAATAAAAACATCCTACACTGCAGCCGTTATAAGGATTAAGTAAAAGCCTTTCTGACGTGCACTCTCGCCAGGCTTGAACATACCAGCTATGGATATGCTTATGAGAAGACCGAACAAGATAGTGCAAGAAGGGACTATTTTTTCTTTCTATTTCCACCGGCATAGGAAAGACGCCGTGCTAAAGATTCCACTTTTTCATTTAGAGCCTCCTCAGGATTAACGCCACTCCTAAACGATAGCCAGCTGAGAAAAAACAGAGATTCTGCAACTTGCTGGCGAGAAAGCTTTTTTTCTTTCAGGTTTATAAAAGAAAGTGCCGGGTTATCTTCTTCCTCTCCTAAATGTCTCTGTTCCTTAAAAAGAATAAAGCTTTTCATAAGAGCAGGTGCAGTACGCGGCAGACGCTCATAATAAGTCTTCCTTTCCTTTTCTTTCGCCTTTTGCTTAGTCCAATGGTAAATTACTTCCGAGGCATTCCTCAAGCTTTTCTTACCAAAAACATGGGGGTGACGCCGAATAAGCTTACGGCATATTCCGTCAATTACTCCAGAAATATCAAATTTCTCTTTCTCTTTATAAATCTGAGCCAGCATTACCAACAATAGCATAACATCGCCTATCTCCTCTTTTATCGCGGGGGGATTCTTGCGGTTAATTGCTTCTATCAATTCATAGACCTCCTCCAGAAGATAATCTTTGTAACTTGAAGCTCTTTGCTTTCTGTCCCACGGACACCCTTGAGGAGAGCGTAAGATACTAACTATATCTACTAAGTCTGAGAATTTATATGATTTCTTTCTTACCCGTTTATTTTTCACAGCTGATTATAGTGAATAATATCTTTTAGAGGACGCTTGGGAACAAAAAAATTACCTCTCCCATCCTGCCAATAGCGGACATTGCCACTATCTTCTACCACTCTTGACTTTTGAAGAGGAAGACCAAAAGCAATAAGACAGTCCAGCTCATAAGGCGCTCTAATCCTAAGGGCTCTTTTTATTTTCTCTTTATCTATAGAAGCTATCCAGCAAGAGGCAAGGCCAAAGGAAAGAGCAGCCAGAATCATATTCTCGGCCGCTGCCCCTACACTGTAGGCGGGATTAAATCTGGACCTTTTTTTGTTAATAAGAATGGCAATATAAAAAGAAGGCTTCTCCTTCTCGGATGGTGTGCCGCGGGGATAAATATAAGCAGCCCATCTAATAAGCGGGAAAATGCTATCTTTAACCTTTGCTTCGTCTATCACCATAAATTCCAACGGCTGCAGGTTAGCTGCGGAAGGAGCAAGACGGCCGGCGTTGATTATCTTCCTTATATAACGGCGGTTAACCGAATGGGGTTTGAATTTACGAATACTCCTTCTTTTGAGTATTATTCTGTAAGTTTCATTCATAGCTAGGATATCCTTCCACAAACAAATAATCTTTTTCGTGGGAACAAATTACCTTCTTTATTTCAACATAGTTATTTCTGATTTGAGCACCTATACTTTCTAAACCTTGTTCGCCTATTATTTTTTTAGCTATAAATATATATATTTTATCTGCCACCTTCTGCTTCAGGAATGAACCCAGAGTAAAAGCTCCGCCCTCTACAAATAAAGAATAAATACCTCGGGAGAAAAGTTTAGCTAGTAACTCTTTTAACACAAATTCTCTTTTTTTTATGGAACAGGAAACAAATTCAGTCTTACTTCCGCCAAAAGAAGAAGGAATTTTCTCCCCTTTGCGATACACAATGATAACTTTCCCTCTGCGAAAAATATTAAAGTCTGGCCTGATTCTTAGTTCAGGATCAAGAACAACCTTGGTCATCTCCTTGCCTGCTAAACTTGAATCAAGGTAAGGATTATCGACTAAAATAGTATTTACCCCTACTACCACGGCATCGTAAAAAGAACGCAAGAGACGGGCTCTATGGCGAGCGGCACCAGAAGTTATCCATTTAGAATCTTTCCCTCTATAAGTTATCTTTCCATCAAGGCTCTGGGCAAATTTCAAAGCTACAAAAGGAAGCTGCGTTTTAATTGCTTTAAAAAATACCTCATTGATCCTTGCCCCTTCCTCCTTCATAAGCCCCACATCTACTTTTATTCCGGCTGCTTTTAGTTTTCTAATAGAACGGCCATTGACTAAAGGATTGGGGTCTTTTACAGAAATGACTACTCTCTTTATGCCGGCAGCAATAATCCTATCTACGCAGGGAGGCGTACGACCCCAATGGCAACAAGGCTCAAGATTAACATAGAGAGTAGCTCCATAAGCCATTCTGCCTGCCTTATTAAGAGCAATTACCTCGGCATGAGGCAGGCCAGCTTTTCTATGATATCCCTGACCAATAATTTTATTATTTTTTACGACTACTGCCCCCACCATAGGATTAGGAGAAGTAAAACCCTGGGCGCGGTAAGCTAACTGGAACACTTTTTTCATAAAATGTAAATCTTTAGAATGCATTCTTTACTTTCTCCACATAACAATAATCCAGTCGTACGCGACCAATCCCTATATATTTTTTTGCCAATCCATGGCAGTCTGAACCACCGCTCACCAGAAGATGCCGGCGCTGTGTTAAATTCAGAAGTTCATTTATAACCTCAGAAGAATGAGTAGGATAAAACACCTCTATGCCGTCAATGCCCCAACCGATAATTTTCTCCACGAGTGCCGGCGATGACAAATTAAGAGGATGGGCAAGAAATGTCTTAGCACCACTCTCCTGTAAGAGCCCAATTGCTTCCTGAGTTTGGTAACGAAATTTTCCACTATAAACTGGCGAATCAACACCAATATATTTAGAAAAAGCGGTTTTTATGTCACTTACCTTCTTCCTATCTTTGAGATAATGAGCCAGGTGCATACGGCTCACCGAAGCCTGTCCTAAATATCTGGCTAAGTCGTCCAAATCAAGGATAAGCCCTAACTCTGACAAACGTTCCGCCATTACCATAATTCTGTTCCGCCTCTCTTCTTTAACTTGTGCCAGTATATCCAGAAATTTAGAATCTGCACCATTCAAGAAATAAGCCAGAATGTGAATCTCTTCTCCCTCAAGGTGAGAGCTAAATTCTACTCCCTTAAGTAATTCTATATTATGTTTATAAGCTAACTCCTCCGCCTGCGGGTAAGCATCTAAGGTATCATGGTCAGTTATGGAAATGCAACTCAGGTGTTCGCTTTTTGCCCGCGAAAAAATTTCTTCCAGGCTAAATGTGCTGTCGGAAAAATGAGAATGGATATGTAAATCAGCTACCTTTGTCATTATTCAATTCTTTCTTAAAAACACTGTCGAGGATCCCATTAACAAAACGGGGAGATTCTAAATCACCGTACTTCTTCGCCAGCTCTATGGCTTCATTAATACTCACTTTAGGGGGGATATCTTCTGCATACATAAGTTCAAATATAGCAATCCGCAATATATTGCGGTCAATAGTAGCCATCCTTTCCAGAACCCAATTTTTTGCGTATTTTTTTATCAAAGAATTTATCTCTTCCCAATGAGAGCTTATTCCTTTCAGAAGAAAAGCACAGAATTCTGATAATTCCTGACTTTTGTCTCTCTGATTTTGGGAGTAATTGAACTGCCAGAGATTATAAGGAAGAGTTTTCTTGGCTTCGGCTTCGTAAAGAACCTTAAGCGTAAGCTCACGCCCCTCAGATCTTAATCCCATTTTAAAAAAGAACTGTCTTTTTTATATTTGAGAAAATAAATTCACCATCTCCACTGCTGCCAACGCTGCTTCACGACCGCGGTTGCCCTGTTTAATTCCGGCACGTTCCAGAGCTTGTTCATAATTATCAGCAGTAATTATGCCAAAAATAACGGGTATTTTTGAACTATTGGCCAGATTCGATATCCCTCTTGCTACTGAACTCGATATATAATCAAAATGAGGCGTGTCTCCGCGAATTATTGCCCCCAAGCAGATAACCGCATCAAACTTCTTGCTTTCCAGGACTTTCTTTGCTGCTGCCGGTATTTCAAATGCTCCGGGCGTCCAGAAAACAGTTATATCTTTATCAGAAACACCCTCCCGCTTTAAAGTGTCACTGCATCCTGCTAAAAGCTCCTTACAAATAAGCTCATTAAAAGCAGAAATAACTATGGAGAACTTCCTGCCTTTGGCAATAAGATTTCCTCTTATTTCTCTCATTCTTCCTCCTCTTTTCTAAATTAAGTGGTCCAATTTGGTCTTTTTTGTATCTAAATACTTTCGATTGAGAGGATTGCTATCTACTTTTATAGGAATCCTTTCCACAATCTTCATACCGTATCCTTCCAGCCCCACTATTTTACGGGGATTATTAGTAAGAAGTCTTATCTTTTTTACGCCTAAATCGGCTAAGATTTGAGCTCCTATTCCATAATCGCGCAAATCAGCCGCAAACCCCAATGCTTCATTAGCTTCTACCGTATCCAGTCCTTGGTTCTGAAGCTGGTAAGCTTTTATTTTGTTTAAAAGGCCTATACCTCTTCCTTCCTGGCGCATATAGAGAAGTATGCCTCTCTTTTCCTGGGCAATCATAGTTAAAGCTCTATCCAATTGTTGACCACAGTCACATTTTAAAGAACCAAACACATCACCTGTCAGGCATTCAGAATGCACTCTTACCATTATAGGATCTTCACTAATTTCTCCCATCACTAAAGCCACATGAAGAAAATCGTCAATTAAAGAGCGGTATACATACAAATTGAAGGTTCCATATTTGGTAGGGAGTTCAACTTCTGCCCCTCTTTCCACTAAAGGTGTTTTCTTGCGGCGGTATTCTATAAGAGAAGCTATAGAACAAATTTTTAGGTTGTGTTTCTTGGCAAACTCTATCAAATCCGGCAAACGCGCCATCTTTCCATCGTCTCTAATTATTTCGCAAATTACCCCTGCGGGAAAAAGCCCTGCTAACTTTGCCAAATCCACCGCTGCTTCTGTATGGCCGGCCCTCACTAACACTCCTCCTTCCTGTGCTTTAAGAGGAAAAACATGTCCCGGACGCACCAAATCCTGCGGCTGAGAAGATTGAGAAATAAGAACCTTTATAGTACGTGCCCGGTCATAAGGAGATATCCCTGTAGTTATACCTTCCCGGGCATCAACCGAAATAAACCAGGCCGTCCCGAAAGGATCGCGGGCACTACCTAAATCATAGAAAGTATACATAGGATGAAGTCCTAATTCTTTCAGCCTTCTCTCCTCCAGCGGCACGCATACCAGCCCCCGTGCCTCCTTCACCATAAAATTAATATTATCGGGAGTGGCAAATTCTGCCGCGATTACCACATCGCCTTCATTCTCCCGCCTTTCATCGTCAACAACGATTACCGGCTTTCCTCTTTTAACATCAGATAAGATTTGTTCGATAGAATTTAACATAGCAATCTAGTTGGTATTATAAACTATACCTCCTCTTCTTCCTTGTCAAGAGTAACCTTGTAAGCCCTGCCGACGCTATATCTTATTTAAAGAAACTATAAGCAACAATAAAACTGCTGAAAACAATGGAAACCATAGACATCAATTTAATCAATATGTTCAGCGAAGGTCCGGAGGTATCTTTGAAAGGGTCCCCTACCGTATCACCTACAATAGCGGCCTTATGAGCATCTGAGCCTTTACCGCCTAAATTACCCTGCTCGATATACTTTTTGGCATTATCCCAGCTGCCACCGGAATTAGCCATCATAATAGCTAAAACAAACCCTGAAGTCAACGAACCCACCAGCAACCCTGCTACTCCCTCAATTCCTAAGAGAATTCCTACTAATACAGGAACAATAATAGCAGAAAGAGCCGGTAGAATCATTTTTACCTGGGCAGCTTTCGTAGTTATCCTCACGCAACTGGAATAATCCGCCTTGGCCTTACCTTCCATAAGCCCCGGAATCTCACGAAATTGCCGTCTTACTTCATCAATAATAAAGCTAGCTGTTTCTCCTACCGCCTTGAGTGAAAAAGAAGAGAATAAAAAAGGCATCATTCCTCCTAAAAAAAGCCCAATAATCAGGCGCGGATTAAGTAAAGACAAATCAAGATACACTCCTAAAGGTTTCCCTAACAAATCAACCCTTTCCCTGTATGCTACTACCAATGCCAATGCGGTAAGAGCTGCCGAACCAATAGCAAATCCTTTGCCCGTAGCAGCAGTAGTATTACCTAAAGCATCTAACTTATCAGTTCTCTCCCTAACCTTCTCATCCAGTCCGGCCATCTCTGCATTTCCTCCCGCGTTATCGGCAACAGGACCGTAGGCATCAGAAGCCAAAGTAATCCCCAGAGTAGAAAGCATCCCTACCGCGGCAATACCCACTCCATAAAGACCTAAAGAGAAACTATGTGCCCCTCCTGAGAAATAAAAGCTGGACAAAATTGCCAAGCCGACGAAAACTACCGGTAGAAGCGTAGAAAACATCCCCAGCGAAATTCCCCCGATAATTACGGTAGCAGGACCGGTAAGAGCGGTATGGGAAAGCCTGCGGGTAGGAGAGAAAGAATTAGAAGTAAAATATTCTGTAGACATCCCTAACAATATACCAGCCAGAAGCCCGGCAATAACTGACAACCATATGCCCAGAAACCCTCTCCCTAATACTTTAACTATTACGAAATAGGAAAGGATAACAATAAGTCCTGCGGTAAGATATACACCGCGGCGCAGGGCAAAAATCAAATCTTTATCCGACTCTTTTTTGGTGCGAACGCCAAAAAAACCCATTACGGAAGCCAAAAGGCCGGCCACCGCAATTAGCATAGGCACAATCACACCCTTAATTCCTAATCCTGCCGCCGCAGCCAACGCCATAGTAGCCACTATGGAATCTACGTATGACTCGTATAAATCAGCCCCCATTCCTGCTACGTCACCTACATTATCACCTACATTATCAGCAATTACCGCCGGATTGCGCGGGTCATCTTCAGGAATTCCCGCCTCTATTTTTCCTACCAAATCCGCACCCACATCTGCGGCTTTAGTAAAAATCCCTCCTCCCACTCTAGCAAAAAGGGCGTAGCTGGAAGCTCCCATACCAAAACAGAGCATCGTAGAAGTAATAGCATTCATTTTATCAAAACCCAAAGGCAAAGGGTGGGTAGAATAGTACCAATTCAATATGTAAAACCAGACTGCCAGGTCTAAAAGTCCCAAGCCTACAACCATAAGCCCCATCACCGAACCGGAAGAGAAAGCCACTCTCAGACCGGAATTAAGACTATGGGAGGCGGCCTGGGCGGTACGAGAAGAAGAATTAGTAGCAATCCACATTCCTATCCAGCCGCACAAAGCCGACCAAAATCCGCCGGTTAAGAAGGCAAAGGGGACAAAAATAACCAGGAATTTCTTATATACCATAAACAAAAGTATTAAAAATACTACTGCAAAAAATATTCCTACTACTTTATATTGCTGCCTCAGATAACTCCTAGCTCCTTCGGAAACAAAGCCCGCAATTTCTCTCATTTTTTCATTACCAGCATCCTGGCGAAAGATATAAACAATCAATCCTGCGCTAAATAGTAGAGCCACAAAAGAACCCGCCGGGACCAGCCAAAGAAGACTCATACCTCCTCCTCCTTAAACTGCTTTTTTAACAATATTTTCTCTCATCTTTCCCACCGAAATATAGCTCACTTTAACCCCTACAAATTTTTCTATAGTCTTTATATATGCTTTGGCCGCCGGGGGAAAGTTCTTGTATTTCTTAATCTGGCTGATAGAAGTCTTCCATCCCGCCAGAGTATCGTATACAGGCTGAATCTTATCCAGAGAAGTAGGAAAACTATTTATAATCCTCCCTCCTCTTTTATAACCCACACAAACTTTAATTTCCGACAGCTCATCTAAAACATCCATCTTAGTTATAATTAATTCGTCTATATCACTTAACATAGCGGCTCTCTTCAAAAGAACTAAGTCCAGCCAGCCACAACGCCGCGGCCGTCCGGTAGTAGCACCAAATTCATCACCTTTCCTGCGGAAGAAATCTCCTTTTCTACCTTTAAGCTCGGTAGGAAAAGGACCTTCTCCTACTCTGGTAGTATACGCTTTAGCTACCCCCATAATTTTATTAACTTTACGCAGTGAAAAGCCTGTGCCCGTAGCTAAAGCCGGGGCTATAGTATTAGAAGAAGTAACATAAGGATAGGTACCAAAATCCACATCCAGGAATACTCCTTGAGCTCCCTCAAATAGAATATTTTTCTTCTGTTTTGTGGCTTTTTGCAATATTTCCTCTACATCAGCAATATAAGGCCTAATAAAATCAGCATACTCCAGATACTCTCTGTATATTTTTTTGAAAGAAAAAGGAGGATAATGATAAGTATTGCGAAATAAAGAATTTTTCTCTTTTAGATTCTCCTGCAGTCTAATTTTAAAAATCTGGGGATGGATAAGGTCAGAAATTCTGATTCCAGAGCGAGAATATTTATCTACATAACAAGGTCCGATACCCTTTTTGGTAGTGCCAATCTTTCTCAAGCGATACTTCTCACGCAAAGCATCAAGATTACGATGGTAAGGCATAATAAGATGACAAAGGGAAGAAATACGTAAATTACGTGGGTTCACATCTATTCCCCGCGATTTCAGTACTCTTATCTCTTCTACCAACACACGAGGATCAACGACCACACCGTTTCCAATAAGACAGACTTTTCCCTTATGAAGAATACCCGAGGGAACTAAATGAAAGATAAGTTTCTCCCCCTTGTAAATTACTGTATGGCCAGCATTATTCCCTCCCTGAAACCTCACAATATAGTCGGAAGAAGAAGAAAGCCAGTCTATAATCTTACCTTTACCTTCATCTCCCCACTGAAGACCAACTATAGCCTTATTCATAATTAAAACTTTTTAATAAATCCTGAATTTTTATGCCACCTTTATCAGAGCCGGCTAAGAAAAATATATACCGACTATTAACCAGGATAACCCCGCCCTTGTCCACATTTAACTCTTCCGCCAGTTTCCAGGAGTTTTCTAAGAGATTTTTTATCTTGTCAGAAGCAGCAACAGTTTGTATTTTCTCTACATTAAAGCCAAGTTTTTCTAAGTCAGACTGCCACCATATTCTTTTAAAAGCTTTCAGGATGCTTAAGGTATCTTTAGATAAACGATGGGGATAAAGATATCTGATTGCCGCCCAGACTCTGGCATATTCTCTATTTTGGGAAGAAAAAGGAAGAATATGAATATTTATTTTCCATCCCTCTCTCTTAAAATCTTCCCAGACTTTTATTACCTTGAGATAATTCGCAGAGGAAATGTCTACAAACAAATCTGCTTTCTTAGGAATTCCTTTCCGTTTAAGAAAGAGAAAAATACCGCTAAGAGGCCTACGCAGAATTAAATGCTGATGGCGAAAGAAAAAGATTTTTTTATATTGACTCTTCTCAAACAAAGCAGGATCCGCAACAAAAGCAGGAAGTGTCTCCAGGTTCAAGTTTTTAATCATCCTTTTTGCTTGAGGCCTATGATAATCTATCTCTCGAAAACTGATATTTCCCCCTATCTCTCTTAAGAATTTCTCTTGTTGGCTACAAGAGCATATTTTGCAACTCTTATCAGTAATAACTAACACTACCTTAGAAGGTTCTGGCCCCTTCTCCAGAGAAAAAGCCGAAGCCATAAAAGAAAAAATAGCAAAAAATAAAAGTAAATACCTAATCTTACCCTTCTCTTGCATGCTATTTCTATTTCTTGCCAATCTTACGGATTAATATCTATTGTCTTTAGAGAAAATATATCTTTATCTTTGAGGAGATTCTGAATATCCCGCTCGCTAATCTTGCCGTCAACGTTAAGGACTATCACCGCATTCTTCCCTGGCACATCTCTAGTAACACTCATGGTAGCAATGTTTACACCTAAAGAAGCAATCAAAGTACCAATCTTCCCTACTACGCCTGGTTTATCTGCATTATAAACTAAAATCATTTTACCACTCAGGGGGGTCTCAATATAAACATTATCGATCTTGACTAAACGCGGGTCTTTATTAAAAAGAGTGCCTTCAATTGTCTTCTCTTCTTTATCACTTATAACTTTTGCCTCGATAGAATTAGTAAATTTATTATCTTGAGAAGATTTCATCTGATTTATCTTTATTCCTCTCTCTCTGGCGATTTCTAAAGCATTCACGAAATTGATTCCTTCCTCTAAGCGAGGGCTCAGAACGCCTTTAATAAAAGACATCGCTAAAACATCCAGCTTGAAATTAGTAATATCTCCTTTATAAGTAAGAACTATCTCTTTTATACCGCCGCTAATAATTTGAGAAAGAAAACTACCCATTTTTTCTGCTAAATTAAAATAAGGATTGAGAATACGGTAGGCCTGTTCGTCAAGGCGAACAAAATTCACAGCATTTCTCATACCTCGTCCTAATAAGGCATCTGTTACACAATGAGCAATTTCAATCGCTACATTTATTTGCGCTTCCGTAGTCGAAGCTCCTAAATGCGGCGTAACTATAATATTATCCAATCCGAGAAGAGGGCTATCTAAGGGGGGCTCCTGCTTAAAAACATCCAACGCCGCCGCCGCCTTTTTGTTTTCAGTAAGGAATTTACACAATGCTTCCTCATTAATTATTCCTCCTCTGGCGCAATTAACAATCCTTACTTTTGGTTTAAGGAGCTTCAACTCTTCTTCGCCAATCATATTTTCTGTCTCTTTAGTGAGAGGAGTATGAATGGTAATAAAATCTGATTCTTTAAGTAAATCTGCTAATTCCTTCAGCTTTACCCCCATCTTCTCTGCTGCCTCTTGAGAAATAAAAGGGTCGTATCCCAATACTTCCATACCAAAGGCTAAAGCTCTCTTTATTACTTCCCGGCCAATCCTCCCTAATCCGATTACACCGAGTTTTTTCCCATACAGTTCTAATCCTTTAAATTTGGAGCGCTCCCATTGACGGCTGGTGAGAGAATTATGAGCTTGAGGTATATTGCGACAAAGAGAAAGTAAAAGAGCCAAAGTATGTTCGGCGGCTGAAATTGTATTCCCCGAAGGAGCATTCATAACAATAATTCCCCGCCGCGTAGCCGCTTCAATATCTACATTGTCCAGTCCTACGCCAGCCCGCCCGATAACCTTAAGTTTCTTAGCCTTCTCTATAACTTCAGCGCCCAGCTTAGTAGCACTACGAATAACAATGGCATCATAGTCTCCAATTATCTCTTTCAGCTGCTGAGGTTGAAGGGAAGTTTTCACATCAACCTCAAACTCTTTTTCTTTCTTTAAAATATCTATACCTTCCTCTGCTAATTTATCGCTAATTAGAATTCTGTACACAATAAGCCTCCTGAAAAGTTTTTAAAGACTTTCCTCTTTCTATATTTTTTCCTAAGCTCTGCACTACTTCTTCCAATGCTGCCAGACACGTTAAAACATCGGAAGCATTAATATATCCCATATGTGCTATTCTAATAATTTTCCCCTTCAATTCCGCCTGCCCTCCTGCAATAGTAATGCCAAAATCGGAAGCCATCTTTTTGATAATCAAACTTGCATCCATAGACTTGACCTCCCCGGCAGTCACGCTGGCGGAAGGAGAACGTGAGAATATCCCAAAACCTAAAGTTTCTAAAGCTCTTCTTAAAGCCTCCCCTATACGAGAGAAATCTTCCCATCTTTTTTCAATACCTTCATTCTTTATTAATTTTAACGCCTCTCTCAAAGCTATAACTAAACTCACAGAGGCAGTATAAGGGGTATCATCTTTAGCATAAGACTTCAGGGCTTTTTTTAAATCGAAATAATAATGAGGAAAGTTAGAGGTTTCTAATGCCGCTTGGGCTTTAGGGCTAAGCGAAATAAAGGAAAGCCCCGGCGGTAACATCAAACCTTTCTGAGAACCAGCCACCACTACATCTACTCCCCATTCATCTGTTTTCAATACATCTGAACCCAGACCACTAATAGCATCTACAATTAAAAGGATATCTCTCTGCCGACAAACTTTAGCCGTAGCTTCTATATCATAAACTGTAGCCGTGGATGTCTCACACAAGGTAGTAAAAACAGCCTTAATATCGGAATGTTTATCAAGAAGATTTTCTAATTCTATTACAGAGGGGCTGCTACCCCACTCTATTTCCCAGCTTACTACATTTAAACTATAACTCTGGCAAATTTCCTGCCAGCGCTGCCCAAATTTACCTCCCACTACCACCAGTATTTTATCATTACGTGAAAGAAGATTTGCTACCGCTGCTTCCATCGCTCCTGTACCGGAGGAAGAAAGAACTAGAACGGGATTCTGTGTTTGAAATACATATTTCAAACCAGAATGCACCTCCTTTAAAATAGAGCGAAACTCAGCCGTACGATGATGAATTATATCTTTGCTTAACGCCTGCTTTACCTCCGGTGCTAAAGGAGAAGGACCCGGTGTCATTAAAAAAGGATGCTTCATTTTGCCCCTTTCTTTGATTAAGTTAATTGGACTGTTTCTTATCTTTTTTCTGCGATGTATCAATTACCGCATCAACGATGCCATAGTCTCTGGCCTCGTGTGCACTCATAAAATAATCTCGTTCGGTATCTTCTTTAATTTCCTCTAACACTTTACCGGTATGGAAAGAAAGAATCTCATTTACTTTCTCTCTTAATCTCAATATTTCTTTTGTCTGGATAGATATGTCTTCCGCTGTCCCTTGTACTCCTCCCCACGGCTGATGAATCATAATGCGGGAATTAGGTAAAGCGAACCTTTTCCCTTTAGTTCCCGCTGCCAAAAGTAAAGCCCCCATACTCGCTGCCTGCCCTATGCAGTAAGTACAGATATCCGGCTTAACAAACTGTACTGTATCGTAGATAGCAAGACCAGCCGTAATAGAACCACCAGGAGAGTTAATATAAATGTTTATATCTTTACTGACATCCTCCATTTGGAGAAAAAGAATCTGAGCAATAACCAGATTGGCAATTACATCGTCTATAGGTGTACCAATAAAAATAATACGGTCTTTCAAAAGACGAGAATATATATCGTAAGCTCGCTCTGTCTTCTGAGTTTGTTCAATAACAATAGGAACATAGGCCTGGTTATTCATCATAATCCTCCTATTTATTTCTTTAACAAAATGCTCAACAGATAACTCATTACTGTTTCGTAAATATTATCTTCACTAAACTTAAGATTCTCCTTTCTGGCAATTGCCTCCAGAATATAATAGAGTTTAACATTTTTTCTGGCCATCTCAAGACTTTTATTTTGAATGTCATCTTCGTATTTCTTTATATCTTCTTCACTCACTCTCCTCTGGCGCAGAGAATTTATCTCAGAATTTACCAAAGCTTTTTTCTGCCGCTCAATTAAAGCCTGAGGCAGATTGACGTTTACTTTTTCCAGAAGAGCCCTGACAATAGTATCTTCCATCTCGCGTTTTCTCTGGATAGTCTTGTTGATATATAACTCCGCGCCTACCGCTTCTCTAAATTCTTCTTCATTAGCATAGCCGGACCAGGAAAATACCATATTATCCGTAATTTCTCCTTCCGGCTTCATAATCACTCCTGCGATTCTCTTCTTTATACTTTTTATAACTTGAGCTATCTCCTCATCTCTTACTTCTAAGCTTCTCACCGACAACTTTATATTCTTATATACCTCCTCTTCTATCTCTAATTGGGGTTCAATCTCAAACTCAGCTGTGAAACTAATTCCTCCTCCTTCGTAGCGAACATCTTTAATTGTAGGCAGAGATACCGGTTTGAGCCCGTAGGAAGAAAGTCCTTCTTCATAATAGAAAGGGATAGCTTCTTTTATTATCTCCTCTCTAACTAAATCCGGATGCCGCTTCTCCACTATATCTGCAGGAGCCTGCCCCTCACGGAAGCCGGGAATTTTCACTTGCTTCTTCAATCTTTCCACCACACGCTCTTTAATCTGCTTGAGATTGTCTGCCTCTACTGCTATTCTGAGGCGGCGTTTAAGCCCGTTTAACTTTTCTAATTTTTTTTCCATTTCCTCTCCTTTACGCCACATCACATTCTAAAGTTTTCCCCCAAATATATCTCCCGGGCTCGCGAATCATTTATCAACTCCTGAGAATTACCAGCAAGAATAATCTTTCCTTCTGATATTAAATAAGCCCGGTCCGTTACCGAGAGCATATCTCGCACATTGTGATCGGTAACTAAAATTCCGATTCCTTTTTCTCGTAGTTCTTTTATTATAGCCTGAGCTTCGTTAATTACAATAGGGTCTATGCCAGAAAAGGGTTCATCCAGAAGAATGAAAGAAGGATTCTTAACCAGAGCTCTGGTTATTTCTAATCTCCTTTTTTCGCCCCCTGAGAGCATATAAGCATAGCTCTTACGCAAATGGGATATTTTAAGTTCTTCCAGAAGTTTTTCCAAACGTTTTTTTCGCTGGCGGGGAGAAAGAGGCATAGTTTCCAATACACCCATAATATTTTCTTCTACCGTAAGACGATTAAAGACAGAAGGTTCTTGAGAAAGATAGCCAATGCCGTATTGGCTGCGTAGATGTACAGGCAAATTAGTAATATCCTGATTATCAAAAAGTATCTTCCCTTCATCAGGAGCTGCTATTCCTACAATCATATAGAAAGTAGTAGTTTTACCGGCACCATTGGGTCCCAACAACCCCACCACTTCTCCTCTTTTTACCACTAAATCTACACCGTTAACTACCCAACGGCCTCCGTAGGATTTTTTAAGTCCCTCTACTTCTAAAATCTTCATATTTATCTTACGGGCAATTTTGATTCTTTAGGAAAAACCACTAAGCGCGGCGAACCCTCCAGTACCACCCGCCTGGTTTGAGCAAAGTAAGTGGCTTTCTGAGAAAAAGAAGTGTTCTCGCCGCGGATAATACGCACATTCCCTTCCGCTACTATCTTAATTAGCTTCTTGTCTTTGGCGTCAAAATACATAGTAGCTTTATCCGAAAAAAGCTGAGATTCTTTCTGGTTAACCTTCACATTATTATAAAAAACAGCCCTCCCCTTTTCATAATCTATTTCTAACGGTCCATCGCAGGTAACCATCACGTAATCTCTCCTTTTCTTATCTTCCTTTATAGTGACAACAACGTTTTTCTCCAGGGAAGCTTTCTTAAGGACAGTACTGGCCTCAAAACCTTTACCGGTAATCTCCAGGTCTTTGTCTTTCTTAAGATTAACTGTATTATTAGTATGAATCAAGTTTTTCTTTTTATCCCAAACTAAAAAGTCGGTATCAAGAGAAAGCCCTTTTTCTGTTTCAATCTTCACATTGTTTTTCATCTCAATCCTGCCATCTTTAAACTTAGCTTTCTTAGACTGAAATTTAACCTTGCCGTCTTTGCTGTAAGCAACTCCTTTTATCCCTTCATTTTCTATCTCGTTAGCAGCAACATAAGAGAAAAACATAACATTTATAACTAACAAAAATACGCCTACCCACTCTATTTTAACCTGCCTCATTCTATCTATAAGAAAGTTATTTCATCCAGAATAAGCAAAAGGATGCCAGAGATCTTTGGCCTTGAGAATTATCTCTACTACTTCTCTTACTGCTCCTTCGCCTCCCCTATTACGAGTTGTATAGTCACAAACTTCTTTTAATTCTCTTACGGCATCTCCTACGGCTACGGAAAATCCCACCTGTTCTGCCACTTTAATATCAATAATATCATCACCTACAAAACATATTTCGCGGGGCAGGATTTTATAGTGCCGTAGTATCTTGCGAAATTCTTTTTCCTTGGGGAAACCAGAAAAAATCTTCTTAATACCCATCTCCCGTGCCCGGAATTTTAGAAGACGCGATTTCCTGGCCGTCAGAATTACTGTCTCAATGCCGCTCCTTCTTAAAAGATATACACCCAATCCATCCTTTACGTTAAATATCTTTATCTGCCTGCCCCGGTCATCATAAATTATCTCACCCCTGGTCAGAACCCCATCAACATCCAGCACCAGAAGTCTTATATTTTTTGCCTTCTCAATGGTCTCTCTATCCATACTCTACACTATGCCTGCCTTTAACAAATCCTGTACGTCCAAAAGTCCTACCACTTTTCCTTTCTTATCGATTACCGGCACTTCATCTATACGATGTTGCTGAAGAATACGCATTGCTTCTTCCGCTAACATATAGTCCCCTACCGCAATAGGATTCTTAGTCATAACTTTTTCTACCTTTAACGACAAAATATCAGGCGTTTTTTCCAAATGCCGCCGCAAATCACCATCAGTAAAAATCCCTGCTAAATGCTGCTTCTTATCGACAATTACTGCTGCTCCTGCCCGTGCCTGAGTAATAAGTAAAAGCACTTCTGAGACTTTTTTGTCTTCAGAAACTAAAGGGTTGCGTTTCCCTTTCCGCATTACATCTGACACTTTCAGAATAAGTTTTCTCCCCAAACTTCCCTGAGGATGAAAAAGGGCAAAATCTTTCTCCCTAAACCCTTTAACTCGCTGCAGACATATAGCCAGACTATCAGACAAAACTAGCATTACGGTAGTAGAAGTGGTGGGAGCCAGACCTAAAGCACACGCTTCGCGCTCAATCTCGGCATTAAGAAATATATCGGCATATTGGGCCAGAAAAGATTTTCTTTCTCCACAAATGGCTATAATTTCAGAGCCAATCTTCTTTAAGAAAGGCAAAAGGGCTTTGATTTCGTCCGTCTCGCCGCTATAAGAAAAAACTACGGCAACATCTTCTGAACTAACTCTTCCTAAATCGCCATGCACCGCTTCCGCCGGATGTAGCCAAATGCTGGGAGTGCCGGTAGAGGAAAGGGTAGCAGAAAACTTCTGAGCAATTATACCTGCTTTACCCATACCAGTAGAAACAACCTTACCCTTAGATTTTGCAACCAACTCTACGGCCCGAACAAACTCGTCTCTTATTCTTACTTTCAGTTCCAGGGCAGCTTTAGCTTCAATATCAATTGCTTCCTTCGCCCATTTTATAATTTCCTCTTTTTTGTATTTGGGTATTTTCTTAATTCCTCTTCTCATCAGGATTTTAAAGACAAAAGAGAAAAAACATCTTTCAATAGTTCCTCTGTTTGGGCAAAATCTAAGCTGGTAGCCGAATCTGAGAGCGCCTTCTCTGGCTGGGGATGAATCTCGCAAAATAGCCCATCTACACCAAAAGCTACCGCTGCCCTTGCTAAAGGAAGTGCAAACTCTTTCTCACCTCCGGAAATCCCTGCCCCCGCTGCTGGCAGCTGGAGAGAATGTGTTACATCAAAGATAACAGGAAAACCAAGCCTGGCCATAATGGCAAAAGAACGAAAATCAACTACCAAATTATGATAACCAAAAAACGTCCCTCGCTCTGTAAGAAAAACCCTTCGTCTCCCTACAGACTCTATCTTCTCCCATATGTACTTCATATCCTGAGGGGCTATGAATTGACCTTTTTTTATATTTATAATTTTACCCGTCCTGGCGGTGGCGAGAATTAAGTCTGTCTGGCGGCACAAAAAAGCAGGAATCTGAATTACGTCCACAACTTCTGCTACTTTCTCGGCTTGTGCGGGGGTATGAATGTCAGTAAGAATTTTAATTTTCAGTTCGTCTTTAATCCGCGCCAATATCTTTAGCCCTCTCTCAATACCCGGTCCCCGAAAAGATTTTATAGAAGTACGGTTGGCTTTATCAAAACTTGCCTTAAAAATAAAATCTAACTCATATTTAGATGTAAGTTCCTTTAAGAAGACGGCTGTTTTTTTAACTATATCTTCTGACTCAATCACGCAGGGACCAGCAATAAAGATAAAACTTTTTTTATCTTTCATCTTCTACTCTTATGTTCTAAGGCAGATTTTATGAACTCACGGAACAGAGGGTGGGCCCGTTCTGGCCTTGACTTAAATTCCGGATGAAACTGGCAAGCCACAAACCAGGGATGATCCTTTACTTCCATAATCTCTACCAGATTTGACTTAGAGTAAACACCGGAAAAAACTACTCCTTTAGATTTAAAAATATCTCGATATCTATTATTAAACTCGTAGCGATGGCGATGACGCTCAAAGACAATTCTTTTCTTGTAAGCTTCGTAGGCAAAACTGTATCTTTTTATACGACAAGGATAAGCTCCCAGGCGCATAGTACCGCCTAACTCATGAATTTTATCTTTCTGCTCCTCAAGCAGAGATATAACAGGATGTGGTGTATGGCGATCAAACTCAGTAGAATTTGCCCCCTTTAGTCCACAAACATTACGGGCAAACTCAATTACAGCCGTTTGCATTCCCAGGCATATTCCCAAAAAAGGTATCTTTTTCTCGCGGGCATATCTTATCGCCGCAATTTTTCCCTCAATTCCCCTTACGCCAAATCCTCCCGGAACTAAAACACCATCTGCCCTCTCCCATAAAGAAAGAATACCTCTATCTTCAATATCTTCCGAATCAATCTTTTCAATATTTACCCTGCTTCGATTAGCGATGCCGCCGTGTCGCAGGGCTTCGTATATAGATTTATAGGCATCCTGCAACTGAATGTATTTACCTACTACTGCTATAGTTACCTCTTTCTGAGGATTAAGAGCTACATTTACTACTTTATTTCGCCAATCCTTTAAATCAGAAGTTTTAACTTTACGCCGCAGGTGAAATTTGTTAATAATTAATTCATCAAGACCCTGTTTCTGAAAAACCAGAGGAATCTCATAAATTTCTTTTACATCAATTGCCTCAATCACACTCTCTACTTCCACATTACAAAACAAGGCTATTTTCTCTTTTATCTTCTTGCTAAGTTTCCTCTGAGTACGGCAGAGAATTATATCAGGCTGGATACCAATCTCCCTCAGTTTCCCTACACTATGCTGGGTAGGTTTAGTCTTAAGCTCCTGCGCAGCCTCAATATAAGGAATAAGGCTAATATGAATATTGATGGCATTATGCTTCCCTAACTCCAGGCGCATCTGACGAATAGCTTCCAAAAAAGGCAGACCTTCAATATCACCCACTGTGCCACCAATCTCTACAATTACTACATTATATCTTTTGCCGCTGGAGGCTTGACGAATAAAGTGCTTGATTTCATTAGTAATATGAGGAATTACTTGCACCGTGCCGCCTAAAAAATCTCCCCGGCGTTCTTTCTGAATCACAGAATAGTAAACTTTTCCGGTAGTAATATTATTAACCTTACCTACTTTCAAAGAAGTAAATCTTTCATAATGCCCCAGGTCCAGATCTGTCTCCGCTCCGTCTTCCGTTACATAAACTTCCCCATGTTGATAAGGATTCATGGTACCAGGGTCAACATTAATATAAGGATCACACTTGATTATATTTATCTTTAAGCCACGCGCTTGCAGTAACTTACCTATAGAGGCAGAAGCAATACCTTTACCCAGACTCGACACTACTCCGCCCGTAACAAAAATATACTTTTTAGCCATTGCTCCCAGACTCTACCAGCGCCTTAAACTTTTCTAAGTCTTGTTTTGTATCTACTCCCACAGAATCATAAGGAGTAACCACTACTTTAATTTTATATCCTGCCTCCAGAGCTCGCAGCTGCTCTAAACCCTCCGTTTTTTCCAGGTAAGAAGGCGGCATTGCGGCAAAACTTAGAAGAAAATTGCGGCGGTAAGCATAAATCCCTAGATGTTTATAAAAAAATCCTCTCCTGCGGGGGTAAGGAATAAGGGAGCGGGAAAAATAAAGGGCGAAATTATTACTATCCATTACCACCTTCACTATATTTTCCTCTTCTACCTTCTCTCTTTCATCTATTTTCACTGCTGCCGTCGTTATAACCAAAGATTTATCTCTTTTCATTAAAAAGGTCAATTCATCTATTACGGCTGGATTAATCAAAGGCTCATCCGCTTGAATATTAATAACAATATCTGCGGCAAAGCTTCTCACTGCTTCAGCAATTCTATCTGTACCAGAATTGTGTTGAGAAGTCTTTACTGTTTTTGCGCCAAATTTTTTTACTGCCTCAATTATCTCCTCACTATCAGTAGCAATTATTACCTCATCCAGCTGTTTGGCCCTTTTGGCTCTTTCCCATGTCCATTGGATAAGCGGCTTGCCGCCAACTTCAATTAATGCCTTACGGACCAGCCGTTCTGAATCTATACGGGCAGGAATAAAACCAAAAACTGTCTCTTTCATGCGGTCAATAAACTCTTAATTCTTTCTTTAATCTCACCCAATCCAGCCACGCCAACTCCTAGTTTCTCTACCACTATACCTGCCGCCACATTGGCAATAAAAGCCGCCTCCGCATAGCTGCTACCAACGGCCAAAGAAGCCGTAAGCACCGCAATTACCGTATCGCCTGCACCCGAGACATCATATACTTCTTTGGCCAGAGTAGGAAGCTGTAAAGGTTCCTTCTCGTGCTCGAAAATTCTCATACCTTCATTGCCCATAGTAACAACTAACGCCTCGGGTTTCAGTGTACTCAAGATTGACTCTCCAATTAAATCTATGTCTCTATGACTTCTCACCTTTATTCCTGTAGCAGAAGCTGCCTCTTTTAAGTTGGGCGTAAGAACATTAACCCCACGGTAATAATCAAAATGCTCCTCTTTGGGATCAACCGTAATAATTTTACCCTTTTTCTTAGTCATCCCTACTAAATCATCTAAAAGCTGGGGATTAATTACACCTTTGCCGTAATCCTCAATAATTAAAGCATCAAAATACTCAAGCCTTTCTTTAATCAACTTCATTAATCTCCTGTTTAGGTTGAAATCAAGAAATTCCTCTGACTCCCAGTCTATCCTTACTACCTGCTGGTGAGAAGCTACGACGCGAGTTTTCAAGGTGGTAGGACGCTGAGATTGCTTTAGTATTAGGGCGTTATCTATATGAACTTCCTCTAAAAGTCTCTCTATTCTTTGTCCGGGAAAATCTTTGCCTATCACTCCTCCTACACTGGCTTTTGCCCCTAAAGAAACCAGATTGTGCGCTACATTACAAGCACCCCCTAACAAATACTCCTCGCGCATAGCTTTCACTACGGGGACAGGCGCCTCAGGAGAAAGCCTTTCGGCTTCGCCCCAAATATAGTGGTCAAGAATCAGATCGCCCACTATTAAGATTTTTACTCTAGGGAGGCGGCTAAGAATTCTTCCTACGCTTGATTTGTTTATTTTCTCTCTGAACATCGGATTGAAACTTTAGTAATTTTATCACAAAAAAAAATCTTGGCAAACCAATTTAATTTTCTCGCAACAGCTTAGCCGCAAGCAAAGCCACTTCTTCCGGCTTAATCATCCGCAAACAAAGAAAACCTCTCTGGCAGTTATGCGCCAGACATATCTTGCAGCCGGCATTTTTATGAATAAACATGCTTTTTCTGCCTAAGGGACGCCAGCGCCGGGGTGAGAGTCCCGGCTGCCCGCGGCCAAAGATAGAAATTACCGCTGTGTCCACCGCCGCACAGATATGAGTTAGACCGGAATCGTTGCCGATAAAGAGATTTATTTTTCGAAAGAGAGAAACTATCCGTATAAGGTCTAGTTTACCGGTTAAATCCAGAAATTCATATTTGTAGTTTTCAGCAAACTCATCGCGGAGATGCTTTTCTGCTTCAGAAGCCACAACAGCAATCTCGGCTTTATATCTCTCTCTCAATAGTTTTGCCAGTTCGGCAAAATAATCAGTCGGCCATATCTTGGAAGGACAGCTTGCCCCTATACCTAAAGCTATAACTGTTTTTCCTCCCAAAGCGTGCCTCTGCCAGAAATCCTCTATCCACTCTTCTGCTTCTCTATCAGGATAAAGACGCGGCAGTACTTTCTGCGGCTCAATGCCGGCCAGACGAAGTAATTCCAGATTATAATCACGCTCATGCTTAGCTCCTTCCTGTTTAGTATGAGGCAGACTATGAGTTAAAAGAAATCCTAATTTCTTCCTCCATCCTACTCTCTTCCTGATGCCGGCGATAAAAGTGATAAGATGCATACGGTTAGTAGGATGAAGAATCAAAGCTATATCAAACCTCCTGCGGCGCAAAAACAGCGCAAATCTCAAACTTGCCCCTACTCCCCGCTGCTGTCCGTATTTGTCATAGACTATAATCTCGTCTAAGAAAGGATTATTTTTTAAAAGAGGAGCCGTATAAGGACGGACTACCATGGCTAAGAAACTCTGAGGCCACACTCGCCGTAAGTTTTCAATTACAGGCAATGACAAAATTACATCACCTATTCTGTCGGTCCTGGTTATTAATATTCTCACTATCGCAAGCGAAAATTAAAGCAGAGACAAAACACTTTTCACAACTTCTTCGGGTTTAATCCCATACATACACTCCAAATTAAAAGGACAGTTGTCTCTGCCACATCCCAGACAGCTAATATTTTTATTGAATAAAACCACCGCTCTTCTGGAAGTAGGTCCGTATTTCTTAAAAGAAGTGGGACCAAAAAGAGCCACCACAGGAATATCAAGGTAACTTGCTAAATGTAAAGGGGCTGAATCAGAAGTAATGAGCACACGGCTATAGCGACTGAAAATATAAAACAAGCTGGCCAGAGTAGTCCGAGAGATAAGATTGATTACATTGGTATTCTCTCTTAACTCTTCCATTATGGCCTCACCCGTATTTTCCGCTGTTTTATCTCCTACCAGTACTATGGGCAGAGTGTCTTTTAGGCCATTTATTACCTCTCTATAATAAGAAGAGGGATACCTCTTAACTGGATTACGACTGGCAGGAGCAATAAATATACCGGGTCGGAGAATAGAATCCCAATATTCTTTTTCGGCTATCTCTAGGTCAAAGTTCAAATAGCGGCGTGCCGGAATTACCTTCCTGCCCAAAGCTTTAAGACTAAGGCGTAAGTAAAAATCTCTCTTATGACCTTTGTCTAACTTTTTGCGAAAGAAAGGAGTACGGAAAGAGGGCGCGGCAAAAAAAGGAATAGCGGTGTTTTTAAAGTCAATTATCAGGTCATACCTGTAACGCAGCGAGAGCGAGAATTTCGCCTTCTGTCGCCAATGCCAATCTTTCCTATATTCTATAACCGCAGATACTATACTAGCCCTTTTCATAAATTCTTTAGTAGAAGGAGAAACTACACAGTCTATTTCTGCCCCAGGATAAATCTCCTTTACCATATCAAAACTGGGGAAAGTTAATATTAAGTCACCCGGATTGCTGGGAAGAATAAATAATATTTTCTTTACCTTTTCAGTCTGCATATTATTTTATGATTTCAGCGGCAGCCTGAAAGACCTCAGAGGGCTTTATCTCCTTCATACAAAGGTTGTTGGAACACTTCAGATTATAGCAAGGAATCTTGCAACCCACATCTTTCTGAATGATTCTTACAAATGAAGAAGTACGAGGAGAAGTAATTAAAGGCGAGGTTGGTCCAAAGAGAGCCACCAAAGGCGTATTTACCGCGGCGGCCAGATGCATAATGCCTGTATCAGCAGAAATAAAAAGACTACTTTTCTTAATTATTGCCGCCAGTTCTCTAAGATTAAAGCGGCCACAAACAGAAACAGGTTTATATCGACAAAGAGCAGATATTTTTTCGGCCAAAAGCACATCATCTTTACGGCCAGAGATTATCACAGATACGCCTAACTTTTCTTGCAACAAATCATTAAGAGAAGCAAAATAAACAGCCGGCCAACATTTCAATTTCCAATTTGCTGCCGGATGAAGAATGACAACTTTTTTGTCTCCTGCTATCGTTTGAATAAAATCACCTGCTTTGTCGATATCATTTTTATCCAGAAAAAAGTCAGGCTGATACGAATCAACATATATACCTAATGCCTCAAGCAGCTTAAGATAATAATTAAGCCGGTGTAAAACAAAGGGGTCAGCTTTAACCTTAACATCTAAAAGAAAATTTATGTATCTTTTGTTTCCAAAACTTACTATCCTTTTAATACGCGCCAGCTTAAACATAAAAAGGCGGCTGAGGGAAGCCTTAAGCATAATGGCTGTATCTAACTCTAACCTGGCTAAACGTACAGCTTTAGATAAAAATCCCGGTAAATTTTTTAAGTCTTTATCTGTAAACTCTATTATTTCATCTATGAAAGGATTGCGAAAAAATATTTCTCTCGTACGGCGATGTGTAAAAAGCACAAGATACATAACGCCTGCCTTTTCTTTTAATCCCCGCAAAACAGGAGTCATCAGGAGGCTGTCTCCCAGCCAGTTTACATTACTTACCAGAACTCTTTCCATTCTTTGCGATATAGGCCTTAATAAGGGAAAATAGTGAGGAAAAGTCACTGCTCATAAAAACATTCTGCCAGAGAAAAGTAGGAGTAGAATTGACACCCAAAGAATCCGCAAACTTAATATCTTCTTTAACTAATTCTTTCCCTTCTTGATAATATTTCCTCCACATTTTCTCTTCAATACCTAAAGAAGCAAGGATTTTACGGGCATCGAGTGTCTCTTTCTTTTTGATCAGGTAATCTAAGAGTTTAGCAGGGAAATGCACTTCTATTATCTTCTCAATAATATCTTCCTCTACTTCCTTCGTACCATGCAGAGAAACTATTTTGCCTTCTTTGCTTATACGCCCCACAAACCTCATATGAAGACTAAAATCAGGAGAATGTTTTTTAAGATAATCGGCAATAATATATTCGGCGTGGCGACAAGCAGGACAAAAGCCCATAGAAAAAATATCTAACCTTCCCTTTATCTTTTTCCTTTTTAATATCTTCTCTCCCCAGCGAAGAAAGACATCAGGATTCACGATATAATAACTCTGGAAAGGAACAATAAGATGATTGAAAGCAAGCGCAAATAACATTCTGTCATTATCTTTGAGAGATTGACTAAAAACCCCAAAGGGCAGACGCAAAAAAGATAATTTTTTTTCCTGTCTTTCATAGTCTTGATAAGATAAAGCTTTAATCTCAATATCTGAGAAATATTCACTCATAATTTTTTCAAACGCTTCTGCCGAAGATTGAGTCTCTTTGTCGTATACGAGTGTAAGAACTACGTTCTGTGAAAAAAGAGTCTGGTTAACAAATAAAAAGGCAATGATCAAGAAAATTAACCTCATCTTTCCTCCTCAATCTCAATAGGGACTTTTGTAACGACGGAAAGCATTGTAAAAACCACTTAATTTTATCCAAAGGCGGAATCCTAAATCATGAGGACCAACTTTAATCCTCTTTAAAGCATACACACTTTTCCCCCTTCCGCGGTTCGTAGCACAGCCGCAACAGTAGCCAGCGTTCTCTACAATTCTTAATACATCTTCGTTAAAGCCTCCTACAGGATAAGAAATCTCCTTTATTTTGACTCCCAGCATATCTTCCAGACGCATCTTAGAGAGAACTATCTCTTTTTCTAACTGAAAATAAGAAAGGGAAGGTAAATAAGTATGGGTCAGAGTATGAGAGCCAATAGAAACAGGGGTCCGCTGCAGTATATACTTAAGTTCTGCTTGAGACAAGAACCCTTCCTTGTCTATATTTTTCACTATCATAAAAATTGTAGCCGGGTAATGGAAACGCGCTAAGATTTTAGCCGCTTCTAAATTGTCTTCATCTCCGTCGTCAAAAGTTATAGCTACCAGATGATATAGTGGCTTTTTTGCTTTGATTAGCCCCGCCATCTTCTCTAAACTGACCACTTTGTAATGATGTCTTTTTATAAATTCCATCTGGCGAATAAATGTCTCTTTAGATACTGTCGGCGTTCCTTTTAAAGAAGGATTAATGGAATGATACATTAAAATTACGGGGTAATATCTCTGGTTTAGAAAAATAAAGAAGGAGGCCCAAATTGCCAGAAAGACTACAAACAGATACGCTCTTAATCTTCTCATTAACTGCCTTCCTGCTTTGCTAAAATTTCATTATATACAGAAAGGGTAAGCTCCGCCATCTTAAGATGGGAAAACCTCTCTTTCAGAATAACTTTTGCTTTGGCTTTTATTTTCTCACAGAAATCCTTATTCTGCAACAGTTCTAATATAGCATCCTTCAAAGCTTGAGGGTGATTCTCGTAAAAAAAGACACCGTTCTCCCTCTGTCTGACAATATCTTTCAAACCTCCTACACAGGAACATACTACCGCTACACCTTTAGCCTGTGCCTCTAAAACACTCAACCCAAAACCTTCTTTTAAAGAAGGCAGCACAAATATATCCAAACTTTCTAATACATCTTCGGCAGAAATATCAGATAATATATATACTTTATCTTTCAGGCTTCTCTTTTTGATTTCTCTTCTGATTTTTTCCTCTTCTCTTCCTCTGCCGGCAATAACCAGCTTAGCCCCAGGATAGGCAGAAAGTAGAAGTGAGAAAGCTTCTATAAGAAGCAAATGCTGCTTTTCTGGTGCCAGCCTTGCTACTATTCCCACTAGAGGATACCCTTCTAGCCCCAACCTTTTCTGTGCCAAAGCCTTATCTTCTTTTCTTGCCCAACGTTCAATATCTATGCCACTAGGAACCACCCGTATGCTCGCGGGATTAAATCCTAAATCTGCTACTAAATGCCTTTTCACTTCTTCGCTCACCGCAATATTTAAATCTCCTCCTAGCTTAATGAGACGTCGGAAGAAATGAGGCCGATAGAATCCATGAAAACCACAGACCCTTTTTATGCCCGTGCTCTTATTAAGAAGAAAAGCTAAGAATTGGGTAATACGGGTATTAGCATGAACAAGATCAATCTTTTTTTCCTGCACTAAACTCCGCAACTGCAAATATGACATTGACAAACGGGGAGAAAAAATAAACTTTGTCTTTAAAGGGATAAAAAAATGAGTTTTTATCCGCTTGGTTTCTTCTCCTCCTCGTGAGGCCACTATAACTTCTACTCCTTTTCTTTCCAGCCCCTGCCCTAAATTAACTATATAGGTAGCAATACCTCCCGGCCGCAGGTGGTTAGCTAAAAGTAAAACCTTCACTGTTCTTCCCTTTCACATAATCCCTTATCAATAGCTGAGGCAATAGTATCTATTCCAAAATCCATACATTTCCAGTTTCGGCATCTTTTACGGTAACAGCCTAAACATCCTAAATCTTTTCTTCTTAAGACTATGATATTGTGCGACTTTAAACTGTGGCGGCGCGGATCGGTAGGGCCAAAGAACACAACAGTCTTCTTTCTCAAAGCTACCGAAATATGAAATACAGCATTATCAGGGGTAATAACCAACTGGCAACATTTAATTAAGGCTATTAAGTCAACTAATGATGTCCTCCCGCATAGATTTAATATATATCTGCTCTCAAGACCTTCCTTGATAGCCTGGGCTTTCTTTCTTAAATAATCTGCTCCTACCATAATTACTCCTACTTTCTGTTGTCTAATCAGATAATCTATGACCTTTCGCCATGTATCCACTCTTAAATCCTTTGTCTGCCAATCAGGAGAAGAACCAATATTAACAGCTACAGAAGTTATATCTCTACCCCATGCTGTCTCCAACTGCTGGCGCCAATAACTAACCACTGATTTATCTACTTTCAAATCAGGCAGAGTATCTTTAATCGGAACTCCCAGAAGAGAAAGAAGCTGTGCCTGAGACTCAACGGGGTCTAATACCATTTGCTTATTATAATTAAGGGTATGATTAAGAAGAAAACCGCATTTCCGCCTCCAGCCATAACGCTGAGAAGCAAAAGAAAGAAAACTTAACAAATGAGAGAAGGTATTGTTCTGAAAATCAACATTTATGTCTAAAGAGAAACTTCTCAACATCTTACCTAAGCTCCATAACTGACGCCAGCGGCTTCTCTCTTTTTTCACACAAATAACTTTATCTACAAAGTGTGTATTTTCAAAAATGCCGCGAAATTGCGAGGTAGTAACCACTATAAGGCGGGCGTGAGGAAAATATTGCCGCAGAGCCTTTATGCCTACCAGACCCAGAATTACATCTCCCAGAGCAGATAATTTTATAACTAAAATATTCAGCTTATCCAGAGCCTCCCTGTAAACTTTCAAAGTCTCCTCTGCCATTAAGCTGAGGTTATATTTCGTTAATGCTCTTTCCCGCGCCTGGTAAACTACTCTTCTATAGAATTCTTTATCCTTAATAACTCTGGCTACCGCTGCGCTGATACCGTCCACATCAAAAGCTTTTACCAATAGTCCCGTTTTCCCCTCTTCTATTATTTCTGCTGGTGCGCCCAAAGAAGTAGCTATGACGAAAACTCCCGCCAGCTGAGCTTCTACGATAACCCGTCCAAACGCTTCTGGTACTACTGAAGGTAAAATTAATATATCCGCTTGAGAAAAAGCCTCATTTGCTTCCTTACGGCCGCTAAAGTTTATATTTCTATCTAAGCCGTATTTACTTACCAGTTTTTTAAGAAAATTATAGTAATTTTGATGGCGGCGGCCAGGCTCGCCGACAATCTCTGCTTTAAGAGAAGGGTAATCGGCAGTCAATATCTTTACTGCTTCCACAAAGTACTCTACCCCTTTCACCGGGCTTATCCTCCCCAAAAACACCAAGCGGGGAAAATCTCTCAGTTTTTCCTCAGGAGGAACAAAATTAAACCTTCTGTTGTCAATACCGCGTGGTATTATTCTTATTTTATGCCGCGGCGTATGCAGGTCTTTTTCCATATGAAAAGCTATGATTTTGCTGGGACAAATCACATATTTTCCATAGCTCATTATGCGGCTGAAAAAATGAGGCGAATAGTAGCCATGGGCAGTAGCAATAAATTTAGCTGGCGTATTGCGGCAAGCAAAATAACAAATCCAGGCCGGTACACGCGAGCGCGCATGGACAATATCTATTTTCTCCTCCAAAATTATCTGGCGCAGGCGGAATATAAACAATAGCGAAAACAAAGACTTGCGCCCTACATCTAGCTGGTAATGCTTTATGCCCTTCTCGACCAGCTTCTCCGCCAGCCTCCCCCCGCCGGAAACAACTACCGGCTTATGGCCCCTCTCTTTCAGAAAAAGGCAGAAGTCAAATACCCCTGTCTCTACTCCCCCTAAATCCAATCCTGGCAATACCTGTAAAATATTCATCGGAAACAATAATATTTCCCCTTAAACTTATAAAATAAGGCAAAGATAAATATCGCCCCCATCCTCAAATCCAATCTTCCCGGTCTTAGTTAGTTCAGTATAACAAAAAAGATAGGTTTGACAAAGGAGGATTTGTAAGGAGCAGGAATAACTGGTTATCCTGCTATATCTATATTCGTATGTTTAGCTCTTCTTTCTCCCATCACATCTCTAACCATACAATCGGCTTCCAACCCGGGAAAAGATGGATTTTGCTCTCGTTCTTAGTCTCTCTAATACTGGTACGGCCGGAGAAAACTAAAGAGTTTTATCTATTTCTCCCGAAGGCAGCATATTATCGGGATGATATATGCCTTTTTCCTCCAGTTCATAGCGCCGGCAGCCCTTTCCCTCCCGAAAACAGAAATTCTCAATCCAGTACTTATCAAGTTTTCCTCTTTCAAAAAAGGATTTCATAGGACAGACATAAAACCATTTACAAATTTTCTCCCCTCCAGCCATACTCAACCTCTATTACATTTGTTACATACTAAAAAGGAGGATAATCGGCCCGCTCTAGACTCAATTGCCGCCCTGCTCTGTTGATAATATCTTTTGCCGCGGCAAAAGTCAAGAAATGTTTCTGGTTATAAAGAGCGTATAGCTTTGCTTGCGAGAAAGGCGTAAAATTAGACATAAGTACATTACATCCTTCTGCCAGAGCCCTTTCATAACCGCAAGGAGCTAAAGAATTAAGAGCTGTGGTAGCGGGAAGATAAGAATAAGGCAGGATGCGCCGGACAAGAGAAATTATTTTCAATACTTTTTTCAGAGAAGGAGGTGGCTGGGCCGCGAGAGGTGTATTTTTTGCCGGCACAAAAGGACCTATAGCCGCCATAGCCGGCTTAAATTCCTGCATAAACTTAAGATTATTCTCTATATCTTTCTCAGACTGCTGTGGTAGGCCAATAATAAATCCGCAGCCTACCTGATAAGACAGTTTTTTTAAGAACGCTAAAATTTTAAGGCGGTGGGAAAGGCTTTGACCAGGATGAAGCTTTGCATACAGACGCCTATCCATAACCTCTTGTTTAAGCAGATACCGCTCTGCTCCCGCCTCATAAAAGGCGCGGTAATCGTCAAAATCTCTCTCGCCCAAAGAAAGAGTTATAGCCAGGGAGGCATCAAGTTTTTTTATCTTTTTAATAATAGCCACTAAGAACTTACGGGAGTAAATATTACTATCGCCGCTTTGCAAGACAACTGTTTTTATCCCCAGAGAAACAATACGACGCACCATACGCATTATCTCTTCCTCCCTTAAGGCATACCTTCTTAACTTCCTATTGCTACGCCGCAAGCCGCAATAAAAGCAGTCCCAATGACAATAGTTACAAAACTCAATTACACCACGCATAAACACTTTGCGCCCAAAAGTAGCTTTATTCTCATCTACCCCGGGCAAAGATTCCTTTTGTTTTGGCTTTCTTAGACAAACTTCTAAAACCATAAATAAATTGCCTCTCGCTAACTCAGAAGAATAAATCTCTTTCTCCTCTGCTAATGCGGCGGTAGTACTCTTCTAAAAGAGGAAGATACTGCCCATACCTACATCTAACTTCTTCTCTTTCTTTCTCCAGCAGTAATAAAGCCTTTTGATAAGTGGAACTAGAGGCAAAATCATCTATCCACTCGCGGAAAGTAAGAATAGCATTAAGTTTGCAAAATATGCCTTCCTGGCCGCTGCGCAGAAGTTCCATAATACGTTTCCCTGTACGCCCGCAACGATAGCCGGCTGTGCAAAAAGAAGTAATAATTCCTTTATCCGCTAAATCACCCACTAATTCATCTAAACTTCTCTCATCTCCTAAAATAAACTGCTGCTTTTTCTCCTCCTGCCTCATAACCCCCTGTTTATAAGAACCAATTCCTATACGGCTGGAAGCATCGGTCTGGGTTATACCCCATTTTAAAGATTCCTCCCTTATTCTTTTTGGCTCGCGGGCCGTAATAATCATACCGGTATAAGGTATACTGAGGCGAATCAAAATTACAACTTTTCTAAAATCTTCATCACTCAGCTGCCAGGAAGAACCAGAGGCAAAAGGAGTATTAAGCGCTGGCTCCAAGCGGGGAAAAGAAACGGTGTGAGGACCAATGCCAAACTCTTTCTCTAATTCCCGGGCATGCAGGAGCAGGGCCATCACTTCAAAACGCCAGTCATAAAGGCCAAACAATACTCCTATTCCTACATCATCAATGCCCGCCTTAAAGGCCCGGTGCATAGTATAGAGACGCCAGAGATAATTGTGTTTTATTGTGCCGGTAGGGTGAACTCTTTTGTAAGTAGCATGGTGGTAAGTCTCCTGAAACACTTGATATGTTCCCAAACCCACCTTCTTCAACTCTCTCAGCTCCTCGAGGTTCAGGGGCGGGGCATTAACGTTTACCCTTCTTACCTGACCCCAGCCATTCTTCGTCTTTACTTTTACTTTATAAATTGTCTCGATACTTTCTTTTATGTAAGATAAATCTGTCTGAGGATGTTCGCCATAAACAACAATCAAGCGTTTATGACCAATTTCGCCCGCCAGAACTTCTGACTCCTGCTTAATTTCGGCCCGAGAAAGTATCTTTCGCTCTATTTGGGAATTTTCCTTGCGAAAACCGCAGTAAAGGCAGGAATTAACACAAAAGTTGCCCAGATACAAAGGGGCAAAAGTAACAATGCGGTTATTGTAAACTCTCCTTTTTATTGCTAAGGCTGCCTCTTCCATACGAGCCCAGCTTTGGGGATCTTTCAGAGACATAAGATAGCTCAATTCTTCCAAAGAAAGCGTCTCTATGGCCAAAGCTTTTGCTAATATCTCCTCAAGCCTTTTCTTATCTGGCTTGTAGTCTTTATTTACAGCTTTTCGGATTAAGTCTTCTTTGATAAAATCTCCTCCCTCTTTGAGAAAAGGCATAATTTCTTCTTCCTTAATCCGTTCTTTCTGCCACTCTTCAATACTTAATGGCACAGTCTTCATCTTCTCTCCTCTTTTCTTTATTTCTTTTTAACGCCTCCTTTAAAGCCCAGAAAGAGGCAGGAAACGGCTCAAGCACTCTCTCCCACACTCCTTGCAGAAAAGAGATTACTACGCCGTAATTAGTCATAGCTACTCCCGCGGCTTTGGCTTTATTGAGCCTTGTTAACATCTGGCGACGGCGCAGCATACACCCTCCACAGTGAATAATCAATTTGTAAGAAGACAAATCAGACGGAAAGTCCCAGCCGCTGTAAGTATCAAAATTCACCTTAAACCCCTTATACATACTAAGCCAACGAGGAATTTTTACTCTGCCAATATCATCCTCTATAGGATGATGACTGCAGGCTTCCAGAATCAGCACTTTATCTTCGGGCGCGAGACAATCTACAGCCGCAGCAGCGCGGCATGCTTCCGTAAGGTCTCCTTTATAGCGGCTAAAGAGAATGGAGAAAGTCGTACATTTAATCCCCGGCGGCGTATCGGCAACCATTTGCCGAACCACCTGAGAATCACAAACTACTAGAGCCGGACTCTGCGGCAGGCGCTTAATAAAATAGGGATATTCCCTCTCTTTCACCACTAGGCACGCGGCATTAGAATCTAAAACTTCCCGTATCATCTTCACCTGCGGCAAGATAAGCCTTCCCCGGGGGGCCTGTAAATCAATAGGAACCACCAAGGCTACAAGGCTTGCAGCCGGAATTAGGTCGGCAGCCAGAGGAGGTTCATAAAGAAAATCCGCCGGCAATACACAGCGCAGTCTTTCCTTAAAAGCTTTAATATATTCGTCCCGGCGCGCCGTATCCAAAGCACAAAGCTCCAGATAAGCCAAGCCGTTTCCATCAAGCCTGCGTTTTACTTCCAGACTCAGCCGCCCTTTATCTATCTTATTAACCACCGCCAGCAAAGGAATTTTTCTTTCCTCCGCCTCTCGAACTACAAAGTCCTCGTACTCTGACCAGATATGCGGCTCCACAATCAGTACACACACTTCTGCATTATCCAGGGCCCGCAAGGTTTTGTTAAAACGCTTCTCTTGCAGCAGACTTGTATCGTCTAATCCGGCTGTATCAAGAAAGACTACCGGCCCCAGCGGCAGAAGCTCCATAGTCTTTACCACTACATCTGTGGTAGTGCCTTTCTGCGGCGAGGTTATAGATACATCCTGCTGGCTGATAAAATTCAGCAGGGTTGATTTTCCTACATTAGCACGTCCGAATATGCCGATATGAAGCCTGTGTGTTTTAGGTGCCTTATCCTTCATAGCCTAAAGACATAACAGAATAAAGATCAAGCCTTTTTACTACCCTTGCCTTGTCCAGCTTTCCCTTTAAGAAATTAAGAAAATTTTTCCTTTTTCCCTGGGTGAGACTCTCTAAAATTCTCTCCTGCTTCTGACAGCCAGATTCGGGCAAGAAAGCTGCCACCAGACGCAAAGTAGCATAAAGATAGCGAGAGCAGTTTTCTGCATTAGCTTCTATTTTTTCAATATACTCAGCTAAAGCTCTGTTGAGGCCAGTTAAGATATCCGCTGACTCCAGAAAAGCAAAACCTAAAAGCGGCAGAAACTCGTTGATCTGGAAAGTTCCCAAAGCCGCACATTCAAAAAATAATAAAATATCAGCCCGCACCTTTATCCCAATTTGTACCGCTGCCTCCAGAATTACCGGATTGACTTTACCGGGCATAAGAGAAGAGCCGGCCTGATAAAGGGAGAGTTTTATCTCTTTTAAGAGGCTGAGGCGGCGCAGGTCGTTAGCTATTTTTACCAGATTAACCGCATGTGTCTTCAATATGCCGCTTGCCTCAGTGAAACTGTCCGCATTGGCTGTAGCATCGATTAAGTTTTCACTACGACAGAGATTAACACCGCTCATAGTATGTATCTTTTCCCATACCAGAAATATATAACGGCGCGGCGCACCTATGCCTGTGCCAATAGCTGTGCCACCCAAGTTTGCCTGGCGCAATCTCTCACGAGCTTTAAAGACTCTCCAGCGGTCTCTGGCTACCGCTTGAGAAAAAGCTGAAAACTCTGCCCCCAGTGAAAAAGGTACTGCTTCCTGGAGCTGAGTGCGGCCGATTTTTAGCAAGGGGAAAAACTCTTTCTCTTTTTTTTGAAAGGCTCCCTGCAATTTCTCAATTTCTTCCTCAAGCTCTCCCAAACTCCTAATAAGAGCCAGGCGCAAAGCTGTAGGGTAAGTATCATTAGTAGACTGATGCATATTAACATCGTCCAAAGGATTAAGATATTCATACTGACCTTTAGCATAGCCTAACTTCTCCAGGGCAATATTAGCAATTACTTCGTTAAGATTCATATTAGTAGAAGTCCCTGCTCCGCCCTGCAAAGCATCAAGCTGAAATTGATCGTCGTATTTGCCGTTTTCTATTTCCATACAAGCGTCAATTATAGCACGGGCTTTCTTCTCTTCCAGAAAGCCTAATTCCCAATTAGCCAAAGCTGCCGCCCTTTTTACCAGTGCATAAGCGGCAACAAGACGACGGTTTACCTTAATAACCGGAGAAACAAAAGTTCTCTCGCGCCCTCTGTGTATAAATACCCCAGTAAACCTCAGAAGGAAGTTTTTTCTCCTAATAAATCCCTTTCTTTTCTCATCTTACATACAAAGGCCTTTCTTTATACCGGGCATGAAGCAAAGATATGCTTTTATTACTCAATGGTTTCCCGAGAAAATCCGTGTAAAGTTTCTTAACAAATACATTATGATGGGAAAAACGCGTTTGCGCCTGGCGGTCGTCTTCATACAAGCCTTCCATACGTTTCCGTCTTAATGCATCAGTGGCTCCATAAGGCTGCCCACCTCCGCCTACACACCCACCCCGGCAGGCCATTACTTCTATAAAATGATACAATGGCACATTTTCTCCCTGCTTGTGTTCTCTCAACCTGTTAAGAAGATTCTCCACATTGCCTAGACCGTGTGCTACTGCCACCTTAACTTCTCTGCCCTTAATCGTAACACAGGCGCTTTTGATTCCTTCTAAACCTCTCACTTCATTAAGTTCAACCTCAGGCATATCCCTGCCTTCAATAAGAAAATACGCTGTGCGCAACGCCGCCTCCATAACTCCGCCGCTAGCTCCAAAGATTACTCCTGCCCCGGAATACTCTCCTAAAATATTATCTGCTTCTTCTTCGGGAAGATTAAGAAAATCAACCCCCGCCTGTTTAATCATTCTGATTAATTCTCTGGTAGTGAGCACTGCGTCTATATCCTGATAGCCGGAAGCAAACATTTCGTCGCTTCTGGTTATCTCATACTTCTTAGAAGTACAGGGCATAATAGAAACCATAAATATTTTCTGGGGTGCTATATTGTATTTCTGCGCATAGTATGTTTTTGCTAAGACCCCCAGTATTTCGTGAGGAGACTTGCAGGAAGAAAAGTGCCCAATCATATCCGGCCGGAATTTCTCCATATAATCAACCCAGGAAGGGCAGCAAGTAGTAATTAAAGGCAAAGGCCCTTTATTATGCATAAAACGCTCTACAAATTCCGCAGCTTCCTCCATCACTGTAACATCCGCCCCAAAATTAGTGTCAAATACTGCCTTAAATCCCAGGCGGCGCAGGAGAGCATAAAGCTTCCTGGTAAGATTAGTCCCGGCCTCAAGCCCAAATCCCTCTCCCACGGCCACTCTTACAGCCGGAGCAATCTGTACTACACAATACTTGTCCTCATCCCGAAGAGCCTCCCATATACGAGCAACCTCGTCTTTCTCAAGAATCGCTCCCGTAGGGCAGTATCCTGCACATTGGCCGCACTTAACACAAGGAGATTCTGATAATTTTATATCTCCTGCCGGGGCAAAACGGGTATTAAAGCCACGCCCCAGAAAAGAAAGAGCCCAAACGCCCTGAACCTCCTGGCACACCTCCAGACAGCGCCCGCATTTTATACATTTAGCCGGATCAAGAACAATAGAACAGGTAGAATTGTCCTGTGGCAGGTCTAGAATATATTTGTCAAAAGTTTCTTCTCTAATACCAAAATCGGACACCAGCGTCTGCAGTTCGCAGTTATTATTACGGCCGCACTTGAGGCAATCGTTAGGATGGGCTGAAAGAATAAGTTCTAAAACCGTACGCCTCACGCTGACAATATCAGAATCGTGAGTAATAATCTTCATACCCTCTTCCACCGGCATACAGCAGGATCGGACCATTTTTCCTGAAGGAAGCAGTTTAACTATGCACAAGCCGCAAGCAGCCGAAGGAGGCAAATCAGGATGTTTGCATAAAGTAGGAATATTAATATGTGCCATTTTCGCCGCTTCCAGTATACTTATACCTTGAGGGACAAAAATATCGCTGGAATTAATAGTGATTTTTACCTTATTCATAGTTACCGCCTCTCTATTGCTTTAAATTTGCATACTTCTATACACCTACCGCACTTTACACATTTATCCGCTTCAATATAAAAGCCTCTTTCCTTATCTCCGGCAATTGCCTCAGCGGGGCAGGTTTTCTGACACACGCCGCAGCGGCGGCATTTTTCTTCCTTAATAACATAAGTAACCAGATCATTACAGCGCAAAGAAGGACACCTCTTGTTTAAGATATGCTCCTGATATTCCTCACGGAAGTATTTAAGCGTAGATATAACCGGATTAGGCGCTGTCTGTCCTAGCCCGCACAAAGAAGCTTTCTGCATTGCATAAGCAATACGAATCATCTTATCTATGTCTTCTTCTCGGCCCCGGCCCTGAGTTATCTTTTCTAAAATGTGATACAGCTGCCACCCCCCAATACGGCAAGGCGCACATTTTCCGCAGCTCTCGTCTATACAAAACCCCAGGTAAAATTTAGCTATGTCAACCATACAATCATCCTCGTCCATAACAATCATACCGCCGGATCCGATTATGGAACCGAAATCCTTCAGAGACTGATAATCAACTTTTATCTTCAATTTTTCTGCCGGAATCACCCCTCCCGAAGGGCCACCCGTCTGCACAGCTTTAACCCTGCGGCCAGACAACGTTCCCCCGCCGATATCAAAAATAATCTCCTCCAAACTTATGCCCATTTCTACTTCAATCAAGCCGGAATTTCTCACTTTGCCGGTTAAAGCAAAAACCTTGGTTCCTCTGGAATCAGAAGTGCCAAAAGAAGCAAACCACCTCCCTCCTCTATCAATAATTGCCGCAACATTAGCTAAAGTTTCTACATTATTAATTACGGTAGGCTTCCCCCACAAACCTTTAATCGAAGGATAAGGAGGACGCGGACGAGGCAAACCTCTGCCTCCCTCTAAAGAAGCGATTAAGGCAGTTTCTTCCCCGCACACAAAAGCCCCCGCCCCCAGGCGCACCTCTATGTCAAAAGAGAAACCCGACCCTCTTATATTCTTTCCCAAATAGCCACAGCGATAAGCTTCTTCTATGGCTTTTCTCACCCGCTCAATAGCCAAAGGGTATTCTGCCCTTATATAAAAAAACCCTTTGTCCGCCCCTACTGCCAGACCGGCCACCAGCATACCTTCAATAACACTATGCGGATCTCCTTCTAAAATACTTCTGTCCATATAGGCTCCCGGATCCCCCTCGTCGGCATTACAAACAATATAACGCTGGTTTGCTTCTGTCTGAGAAGCAATCTCCCATTTCCTGGCGGTAATAAACCCTCCGCCCCCTCTGCCCCTCAATCCAGCCTCAGCCAGCTCTTTAATAATATCTTCCCTATTCATGGATAAAGCTTTTTCTAATGCTTTATAACCGCCGGCATTCAGATAATCATCTATCGACTCAGGGTTAATCACGCCACAGTGGCGCAGGACAATTCTTTTCTGGTGCGGAGAAAAAACAGGAAACCTCCTTTCTGGCGACGGAGAAACGAGCAAAGAGGGAATTTCTTCTAAATCGTTATCGTCCAGACAAACATAGACAATATCTTTTTGAGGGATATCTACTACAATCCCTTTATCATATATGCCCATATCAGCCGGCTCTATCACCTGCCAATCGTCATAACCAGACTCTTTTAGAATTCCCGCCAGCTTTTCCTTTGCTTTGATTGACCCGCTGGTATCCTTAACAAAAATCACCTTATCCAGCCATACTTCGTCGTTATGAAAAAGGTTATCAAAACGCAGGCGGTACAAAAGCCTTTCTACAATCTCTCCTTTCAGAAGATGCCGCCCCACTATTTCTTCTACATCTTGCGGCATTACTTTTCCGTAAAAAACAGGTCCCAGACCTTTTCCTTTAACCTCTATCAGCGGCTCGGCATAGCAGAATCCCAGACAGCCGGTTTTTTTAAGCTCCACCTTCAGAGAATAACGCCGCAGCATATCCTCCCAGCACGCATATACTTTATCGGCCCCGGCAGCAATGCCGCAACTGGAAAGACTAACTTTTACATAGTCAATATTCATCGTTTCCTCCTGTATTCTGCAATAATATCCCTAATGTTTTTAACATCTACCCGCGAGAATATTCTGCCGTTAATATCAACAACCGGCGCCAGACCACAGCAACCCAGACACCTTACGGTGCGTAACATAAACAGACCGTCTGGCGTAGGCGCACCTTCTTCTACGCCCAGAATCTTTTTTATCTCCCCGGCTACCCTGCATGCTCCCTTTAAATAGCATGCCGTGCCTTTGCATACTGAGATTACGTATTTAGCAGGAGGAGAAAGCTTAAAATAATGATAAAATGTCACCACTTCGTATATTTTTGCCAGGGGTATGCGGGTAATCCGAGCTACTTCCAGGGCTGCTTTTCTTTCTATATATCCAAATTCTTCCTGCAAATCGTGCAAGATCATAATAAGGCTTCCCCGCTTATTCTGCCAGCGGCTGGCAATCTCTTGAATTTTATCAGTATACTCATTCATACTACCTCCTCAGCTACCTGTATATGTGAAATATATCACAATATTAAATAAAAAATTTAATGCCGGCGGTTAAGAAAGTAAACCAGAGTCTGCAATTCACACGCCATATCGACATTGGCAATATAAATGCCTTCCGCCGGCAATTTAATACTTACAGGGGCAAAATTCAAGATAGATTTAATACCTGCTCCCACCATTCTCTCCGCTATGCTTTGGGCAAATTGAGGCGGCACGCAAATCATGCCTATTTCAATCCCACCCTTCTTAATAACCGCTGGCATCTCTTCCAGCGATTTAACCTCTACGCCCGAAATGGCCTTCCCGATTTTCTTGCGGTCGTTGTCAAAAGCCGCAGTTATTCTTAGCTTAAACTGAGGGAAGCCGGAAAAACCCAGAAGTGCACTACCCAAACGCCCCACTCCCACTAGAGCTATATCCCACCAGCGGTAAATACCCAGGATTTTCTCCAGTTCCCTAATCAAGAAACTCACTTCGTACCCCACTCCTCTTTTGCCAAATTCGCCGAAATAAGAGAGGTCTTTCCTGAATTGGGCCGAAGATATATCCAGCATCTTTGTTATTTCATCGGAAGAAATTACCTCTACCTCCTGCTCCTGAAGATTCTTCAGGTCTCTTAAGTAAAGGCTTAGCCTTTTTATGACTTCCGGGGAGAAACATTTTTTCTTGGAACAAACTTTCTCTTTCTGCATACCGCTTTGTTTAATTGTTACATTATTCACAATCTATTATTATTTTCCCACATTCTGTAGATTTGTCAAGAAATATTTTAAGGACTTTCCCGAATTATGTGCAAATAATATTTATAAAGAAAGCTCTTTGAAAATATAAAATAGTCTCTGTAAAAGGAGGC
>JAGGSQ010000039.1 GCA_021159015.1 Candidatus Omnitrophota bacterium
AGCTCAGGCTTTGAAAGAAGTAGAAGAACTTAAGCAGAAAGTGCAAAGTTTAACTGCGGAAAAGGAACACTTGACTGTTCAGCTCCAGAAGCTTACCGCAAAAAAAGTAAGTCTTGGTTCAGTGGTTGTGGGCTCTTCTGGCAAACAGGAGCCTTCTAGCCGTAGAGTTGTTAATATAGAAGGAAAAGTCATCGCTGTGGTTAAAGAGTATAGCTTCTGTGTTATTAGTGTAGGAAGTATTAATGGTGTACGAGAAGGAGATTTATTTTCTTTATATCATGGAAGTCGTTATTTAGGTGATATTAAAATAGATAAAGTAAGAAAATCACTAGCAGCAGGAGAATTCTTGTCTTCTTCTTTGCCGCGCCTCTTAAAAAAGGGTGACCGGGCAGTATATAAAAGTCCTGCCAAATGAGAAAATAGATTTAATTCTTATAAAGAAATGGTACCAAAAGTAGTTCCGGCTCTTCTAACCGATAAAAAAGAGGAATTACACCATATGCTTTTACTCTGCCATCAATTTTGTTCTTATATACAGATTGACATTATGGATGGCCGTTTTGTTCCCTCTCTGAGCGTATCCGTCTCTGATTTGGAGGATATGGGTGCTGTTATAGATAACGAGCTGCACCTTATGGTTGAGGATCCGGAGGTTTGGATAGAAGCTGCTGCGAAACTAAAAAGCAAAAAAGTAATATTTCATATTGAGGTAGAAAGAGATATTGAGAGAATCCTTAGTTTAGTAAGAAAGACAGGTATGAAGGCAGGCTTGGCCATTAATCCTCCCACGGACCTTCAGCAGCTATATAATTTTGCGCCCGAGGTGAGCTCGGTGCTTTTTATGTCTGTAGAGCCAGGGTTTTATGGGTCTTCTTTTATACCGTCTGTATTAGGCAAAATAAAGGAATTTAGAAAGAGGTTTCCCCAGAAAGAAATAGGTATAGACGGAGGAATAAAGCTTGATAATTTGGAGATGGTTCTTGCTAGTGGCGTAGATTATGTGTGTGTAGGGAGTGCAATCTTAAAATCTCCTGACCCTAAGCAATCTTTCATTTCTTTCAATGAGAAAATAACTTCTTACTATGCCTAAGGTTCTGCTCCATATTTGTTGCGCTGGGTGTGCGGCGGGTGCTATTGCAAGATTGAAAGAAGAGGGCTTTGAGGTTAGCGGCTTTTTTTACAATCCTAATATTCATCCTCTATCAGAATATCAAAAGCGACGTCAGAGTCTTGATGTAATTTCCCGTTATTACTCTGTAGCTATACAAGAAGGAGAGTATGATGTACAAAGATGGTTTAAGGAGATAAGAGGATATGAAAAAGAACCAGAGGGAGGCAAAAGATGCGCCATATGTTTTAGGTTAAGATTGGAAAAGACTTATCAGCTCTTCTGCCAGGAGCAAAAGTATGATTTTTTTACTACAACTCTTACTATAGGTCCTCAGAAGAAGTCTCAAATTATCAATCAGATAGGCACCTCCATTTCTTCTTACTTCCTTGTTAGGGATTTTAAGAAAAAGGATGGATTTAAACATGCCGTGGTGATCTCTAAACAACTAGGAATATATCGCCAAAATTATTGTGGATGCATATTTAGCAAGCAGGAACGCCAGAAGAGATTCAAATCTTGAATAGCAATGGCAAGATTGTACTATTCTTTTAATAATTTCCTTAAAGAAAAATTTGGCGAGAGAGTCCATAAACTTAGTTTAGATGGCGGATTCTCTTGTCCTAATCTGGATGGGACTTTTTCTCATGCGGGGTGTTTTTTTTGTAACAATAGAGCTTTCTCTCGTTTTACCCGTCAGAACATACCTCTCTATCAGCAAATAAAGCTTTCTATGGAGTATGCTCGCCGTAGGTTCAAAGCCAATAAATTTATTGCTTACTTCCAGGCTTTTACTAGTACGTATGCAGATGTATCTGTTTTAAAAGAACGTTATCAGATTATAAAAGAATTTCCTGAAATAGTTGGTCTTGCTGTCTCTACCCGGCCTGATTGTATAGACGATAAGAAACTTGGGCTTCTGGAAGAATTTACAGACCGTTATATGGTATGGCTGGAGTATGGCTTGCAGAGTGCAAACAATAGAAGCCTGCAAGCTATGAATCGTAATCATACTTACGAAGATTTTCTTAAAGCAGTAGAAGACGCGGAAAATCGCAATATCTATCTGGCTGCTCATATAATTTTAGGCCTTCCTTTCGAAACCAAAGAGGATATGCTTGATACAGCCAGAAAGATATCTCATCTTCCTTTATCAGGTATTAAATTTCATTGTCTCCATATTGTAGAAGGTTCCGTCTGGGCGGATGCCTTTAAGAAAAAGAAGATGAGACTTCTTAATCAGTCGGAATATATAGATATAGTAGTTTCTTTCTTAGAACTGGTTCCTTCTTATTGGGTAGTCTTGCGTCTTATTTCTGATGCTTCTCCTCAATATCTTATGGCACCGACGTGGATAAACAATAAACAAGAAGTATTGAGGTCTATTGAGCATGAATTGAGAAGGAGAAATAGCTGGCAGGGGAAGCTATGGTCTTAGTTATAGAAAGAGTGAAAAAAGCCAGACTAGAGTCTGAACAGCAAAGGTGTGAGATAGGAGAAGGCTTGGTTGTCTTTTTGGGAATAGAAAAGAATGACAAAAGTGTCCTGGCAGAGAAGGTTGCTGATAAGATAATGAATATTAAGATGTTTGAGAATAAAGAGAGGAGAATAAAACTCTCTCTTAAAGATATTAATGGTAGTCTAATTTTAATACCAAATTTTTCTTTAGCAGCAGAAGTTAGTGGCAATCGTTTATCATTTGATAAGGCTATGTCTGCTGCTTTGGCGAGAGAAATATATGAGGCGGTGGTAAGGGCCATAAAACAATATATAGCCTGCTGTAGCGGCCATTTTGGTTCTTTTATGAATATTGAAGTTGAACACAGTGGACCTTTGAATGTTATTTTGAGAATCTGACCGGCTATATGGATGTATCTTTACGCTATCTTGAAGGGATCGGCCCCCAAAAAGAAAAATTGTTCTGGAAGTTGGGTATTCGCTCCATAAGAGGCCTCCTTTATTATTTCCCTTTTAAGTATCAGGACCGGCGAAGGATAGCAAAGATTGGCTCTATAGGTAAGGAGGGATATTATGCGGTGCGGGCTGAAATAATATCAATATCCTCTCGCACTAACTTTGTTACTAGAAAGCATATCCATGAAGCTGTATTACAAGATAGCAGTGGCAGAATTAAAGCAGTATGGTTTAATCAGCCTTATTTAAATAACTACTTACACAAAGGTGATAAATTATTCATCTTTGGACCAGTACGTTTTTATCGGGGCAGCTTGAGGTTTATTGTGCCAGAATTTGATAAGGATTATGGAGAAAGCCTTTCTTCTGGCCGTATTGTCCCTTTTTATCGCCTAACTAAAAATGTCTCACAGCGTATGCTGCGGCGTATTATTTCCTTAGCTTTAGAAAAATATCAGTCTCGTATCGATGATTTTTTGCCTTTTTATCTAAGAAAGTCAGTAGGGCTTTTAAGTTTACCGTTGGCGCTGAAAATGATTCATTTCCCTTCCGATTTTTCTATATTGGAGCGAGCACGAGAAAGATTTATATTTGAGGAGTTTTTTCTTATGCAGATTCTGGTATATCAACGCAAAGCTATGTGGCGTCAACCTAAGCCTCACCACATAAGTGCCAATAGTAAGCTGATAGGAGAACTTAAAGCGCGCCTAAGTTTTAATTTAACTGTCTCTCAAGAGAAAGCTTTAGAAGATATAGTAAATGATATGGTTTCTATTTATCCTATGCGTCGTCTTCTTCAGGGGGAGGTAGGCAGTGGTAAAACCGTAGTAGCTTTTATCGCCATGGCTTTAGCTGCTCTTAGTTCTTTACAGGTTGCTTTTATGGTGCCTACGGAAATATTGGCATGGCAACATTTCAATAATCTTAAAGCTTTTCTTTCTCATTTACCTATACGAGTTGAGATTCTAACTTCTTCTTCTCGTCATCATAGCATATTAGCTCGCTCTCGTAGTGGCAAGATAGATATCTTGGTAGGAACGCATGCCCTTCTTAATGAAAAATTGCAGTTTAAACATCTGGGGCTGGTTGTTATTGATGAACAGCATAGATTCGGGGTAGCTCAGAAAGTGCTTCTTTTTAGAAAAGCCCAAAGACCAGATATACTTATTATGAGTGCCACGCCTATTCCGCGAAGCTTAGCCCTTACTATTTACGGTGATCTAGATATTTCTCTTATCAAGGAACTTCCTCCGGGAAGAAAAATCCCTCAGGTGTTGATATTTAAAGAGGAGGAAAGAAACAAAGCCTACGAAATTGTCCAGCGAGAAGTAAAGAAAGGACGGCAAGCTTATATGATTTATCCTTTGATAGAAGAAGATGGGTTGGAACAAGCAGTTATTTTTGTGTACGAAAAACTCAAAAAAGCCTTTAGCTCTTTCCGTCTGGGGCTTCTTCACGGGAAGCTTAAAGCGGAGAAGAAATATAAGGTTTTAAGTGATTTTCAGAAGGGGGAAATAGATATATTAGTATCTACTTCAGTAGTAGAAGTTGGTATAGATGTTCCCCAGGCGAGTGTTATGGTTGTAGAAGGAGTGGATAAGTTTGGATTAAGCCAGCTACATCAGTTGCGCGGGAGAATCTCACGCAGCATATTTCAACCTTTTTTTATTATTATTGAGCCGCTGAATCTGCGCGAGGAAGGCCGCAAACGTCTGAGAATAATATCAAAAACAGCGGATGGCTTTAAAATAGCAGAGGAAGATATGAAGCTGCGAGGGCCAGGTGATCTTTTTGGCAATATGCAGACGGGATTTCTTTCTCCTTCGTTTGCCGACCCCTTAAAAGATATAGAATATCTAAGAAAAGCACGTTATTATGCTTACCAGATTGTTAAAAAAGACAAAGCATTAGCCCTTAGTCAGCATCGTTTTCTTAGGGAGAGAATAAGGAGTGATTTAGAAAAATGTTTGTTGTGGCAGGCAAGCTAAAAGGAAGGAAGTTTTTTGTCCCTCCGCATTTGAAAGTAACAGAGGCGAGGATAAAGCAGGCTATATTTAATATTGTGCCAGAGATATTTAAAAATAAGATTGTACTTGATCTTTTTGCTGGTAGCGGTGCTTTAGGAATAGAGAGTATTTCAGGAGGGGCAAGAGAGGCAATATTTGTGGATAAATCTCTTTACTGCATTAAGGTTGTGGAGAAGAATATTAAAGCTTTAGGACTAGAAGGAAGGAGCAAAGTGTATTGTAAGGATGCCTTCTTGTTTTTGAAGAAATGCGCGCAGGAGAAGAGGAAAGTGGATATAGTATTTCTTGATCCTCCTTATAGACAAAGAGTTACAACAAAGAGCTTGAAAGAGATATTGAAATGTGATATATTAACTCCTTCCAGTTTGGTCATCGGCTTGAGCTTTTTCCGGGAGGATATTAGAGAGGAGGGATATTCTTGTTTATTTGAGCGACGTTATGGAGATAGAATGATAAGAATTTTTAGACCCAGGCAGAAAAAATGAAGATAATTTATCCGGGAACTTTTGATCCTATAACTTACGGCCATATTGATTTAATCAGAAGGGCTTCTAAGGTCTTTAAACAGGTTATAGTGGCGGTGGCTGAGAGCTCTAATAAAGAGACTCTCTTTAGCTTCTCAGAGAGGATCTCTTTGGTAAAAGGCTCTTTGCGAGATATTAGTAATGTAGAAGTAGAAGGCTTTGCAGGATTAGTAGTAGAGTTTGCCAAGCAAAGAAAAAGTCGGCTTATCTTGCGAGGTTTGAGGATGGTTTCGGACTTTGAATATGAATTTCAGATGGCGCTCACTAATCGTAAGATAGAAAAGGAGGTAGAGACAGTATTTTTAATGCCCCATCCTGATTTTTCCTATCTTTCTTCTCGTCTTATAAAGGAAGCCTTCTTTCTTGAGGCAGATATCAGCCCTTTTGTCCCTCCTTTAGTTCGGAAGGCTTTAGAGAGTAAAAAGACTAAAATATGAAAGTAATTGTTAAAAAAATAGGAGAAAAAGCTTTAGAACTTGAAGAGTATATTACTGCAAGTCAGTGGGATATGGATAGTGAAGATATTCATTTTTTAGATAATATTTTCATAAAATGTAGGTTTGTGAGAAAAAAAGGTGAGATAAACGTAGATGTATCTCTGCGTTTTGTACGGGATATAAGATGTAGCCGGTGTTTAGAGTGGAATAAAGTTGAGTCTCATGATAACTTCTTGCTTATTTATAAAGATAGCGAGATTAAACAAGGGGTTTTGGAGGTTGATGCCGATATAAGAGAAAAGATTCTTCTTGATTGGCCGCTTAAACCTTTATGTAAACCGGATTGTCGGGGGATATGTCCTGGTTGTGGACGTAATCTCAATAGGGAGAAATGTATTTGTAATAGTTCCTCAAGAGTATCTCTACTTAGGTAGAGTAATTGGTTTGCAGAGAAAATAAGGAGGATTTATGGCACATCCTAAAAGAAAACATTCCCATTCGCGCAGTCGTAAACGTCAAGGAAATATAAAGGTTGAGTCTCCGGTATTGGTTAGGTGTTCTCATTGCAAAAATCTTAAGCCGGCTTTTTCGGTTTGCCCTTTTTGTGGTTTTTACCGGGGTAAAAAAGTGTGGGACATAAAGGAAAAAGCAAAAGAGAAAAAAGGCGGTAATAAAAGATGAGGATAGCCATTGACGCTATGGGGGGCGACTATGCCCCGCAAGAGGTACTTAAAGGGGTAAGCTTGGCTCTTAAGTCTGACCCTGGCCTGGAAATAGTATTAGTCGGTAAGAAAGAAACCATAGAGGCAATGGTTAGAGAGGAGGGGTTGAGCTTTAACTATTCTCTTCTTTCTGCTTCGGAGGAAATATCCATGGGAGAAAAAGCAGTTATTTCTGTAAGAAGAAAAAAGGATTCTTCTATCGTAAAGGGGATTCAGTTGTTAAAAGAAGGGAGAGCAGATGCTTTTATCTCTTTCGGCAACACGGGAGCAGTAGTAGCAGCTTCTACTCTTTATCTGGGGCTTATTGAGGGAGTGGAGAGGGCAGGAATTGCTTTGGTTTATTCTGGTTTACATGGACCTTCTCTTATCATTGATGTAGGAGCCAATATTGATGCTAAACCCCAGTATCTTTTCAAATATGGTATTATGGCTTCTATTTATGCCCAGGAAGTATTGGGGATAGAAAGGCCGCGGATTGGGCTTTTAAATATTGGAGAGGAAGAAAGTAAAGGGACGGGCTTTATTAAGGAGGTTCACACCCTTTTTGAACGGTCTTCTCTAAATTTTATTGGTAATGTAGAGGGTAAAGATATTTTTCGTGATATATGCGATTGTATTATTTGTGATGGTTTTGTAGGAAATATTACGCTTAAGGTGGCAGAAGGCACAATGGAAGCTATGGGCAGTTTTTTAGTTTCAGAATTGAAGAGCAGCCTCTGGGGCCGGCTCAGTTTGCTTTTAGGTAAGGGTTCTTTTGAGCGGCTCAAACGTCTAGGTGATTATGCTGAGTATGGCGGAGCACCTCTTTTAGGAATAAATGGGTTAGTAATCATTGGTCACGGACGTTCGCGAGCTTTAGCCGTTAAAAATGCCATTAGGGTTGCGAAGAAAGAAATAAAGCAGAATATCACTGAGAAAATTCAGGAAAAAATCAATGTTATCGGTTAAGATTGTTGGCTTAGGTAAATATCTTCCTAAGAAGATCCTTACTAATCATGACTTGGAAAGGATGGTAGATACTTCTGATGAATGGATTACTACGCGTACCGGAATTAAGCGCCGTCGTATTGTAGAGGGAGAGTCAGCAAGTGACTTAGGTACTAAAGCGGCGCGGCGCGCTATTAAAGCCGCTGCTGTAAAGCCTGAAGATATTGAATTGATAATTGTAGCCACCATTACGCCGGATACGCAATTTCCCTCTACTGCTTGCTATATTCAGAAAAATATTGGGGCAAAAAAGGCAGCTGTGTTTGATGTGAGTGCTGCTTGTTCTGGTTTTGTTTATGCTTTGGCTGTAGCAAAAGGGATGATTAGTGCCGGCCTTTACAAGAATGCTTTGGTGGTAGGAAGCGAAATCTTGAGCAGTATTACTGATTGGAATGACCGCTCAACATGTGTCTTGTTTGGTGACGGGGCGGGAGCAGCTGTGGTAGTGCCTACTACAGAAAGTAAAGGAATTTTAGGAATTCATTTAGGAGGAGATGGTAACTTAGCCGATCTTTTGATACTCCCGGCAGGAGGTTCGCGTCTGCCCGTTTCGAAGTCTACAGTGGAAAATAGACAACATTATATAAAAATGCGTGGCAATGAAGTTTTTAAAATAGCTGTAAAGATAATGGTAGATACTGTAGTTAAGGCTCTGGCTAACAGTAAGTTACGTCCTCAGGATATTGACCTCTTAGTACCCCATCAGGCAAATTTACGCATAATTAATGCTGTAGCTAAACGCCTGGGGTTAGAAGAGAATAGAGTTTTTGTTAATATTAATAAATACGGAAATATGTCCTCTGCTTCCACTGCTGTAGCTCTCTGCGAGGCTTACGAAAGCGGCAGAATTAAAAAAGGTGACATAGTGGCCCTGGATACTTTTGGGGGAGGATTAGTTTGGGCCAGTTGTATTATTAGATGGGACTGATGGCAAGGAAAAAAGCAGTAATTTTTCCTGGTCAGGGCGCTCAATATCCGGGTATGGGGAAAGATCTTTTTCAAGCGTTTGCTATAGCTAAAGAGCGGTTTCAGCAAGCTAATGAGATTTTAGGTATAGATATCAGCAATATCTGTTTCTCGGCAGGCGAAGAAGTTTTGCAAAATACCCTTTATCAACAGCTAGGTATTTTCTTAGTGAGTGTTATTTGTTGGGATATCCTGAAAGAAAGAGAAGATTTTCTTCCTGCTTTTGCCGCTGGCCTTAGCTTGGGAGAATATACTTCTCTTTATGCTGCGGGAGTAGTAGATTTCGAAAAGGGGCTCCTTTTAGTAAAGGAACGAGCTGAAGCAATGGAGGAAGCAGCAAGATTGAATCCTTCTTTTATGCTGGCTTTAATGGGAATAGGGAAAGAAGATCTGGAGAAGGAGCTTTCTCTCCCTTTTTTTATTGCCAATCTTAACTGCCCCACGCAGGTGGTAGTTTCGGTAGGGGAAGAACATCGTAAAGAGGCGGAAAAATTTATTAAAGGTTTGAATCTAAAAAGAGTGGTGGAGTTAAAAGTAAGCGGAGGGTTTCATTCTCCTTTTATGGAGCCGGCGCAGCAAAAACTGGCTGAGGCTTTAGCAAAAGTGTCATTTTCTCCTCCTCTCTTTCCTATAGTTACCAACGTAGATGCCCAGGCCCACCAGGATGTAGAAAAAATAAAGTTTAATCTTATTCAGCAGCTTACGCATCCTGTGCTGTGGCAGAAAAGCATAGAGTTTATGGCCTCTCGGGGCGTGGAGGAATATTATGAGGTTGGTCCTTCTAAAGTATTAAAAGGATTGCTGCGAAGGATAAATAAAGAGTTGAAAGTATTCAATTTCTCACAAAGCAGCGATTTTAAGAAGGAGGCAGTATGAATTTTGAAGGCAAGGTAGTATTAGTTACAGGAGCGGCACAGGGTATTGGCAGAGAGATAGCTCTAAGTTTTGCCAGAGAAAAAGCAAAAGTTGTCCTATTTGATTTGCAGGAGGAGAAGCTGGCCTCGGTTCAGAAAGAGCTGTCGTCGTATTCAGAGATAGTATATTTTGCTGTAGATGTGACTGATTTACCTAAAGTTGAGGAGGCAGTCAACAAAATTATTGACAAGTTTTCGCGGATTGATATATTAGTTAACAATGCCGGTATTACCCGCGATAATTTAATATTGCGTCTAAAGGAAGAAGATTGGGATAAAGTAATTGCTATAAATTTAAAAGGAGTCTTTAACTGTTCAAAAGCAGTGGCGAAGTTTATGCTTAAACAGCGGGCGGGTAAAATTGTTAATATTTCTTCTGTTATTGGTATTATGGGCAATGCGGGCCAGACTAATTATGGGGCATCTAAGGCGGGTATTATTGGCTTTACCAAGTCCTTGGCCAAAGAGTTAGGGCCACGCGGAATTTGTGTTAATGCAGTTGCTCCTGGTTATATTCAAACGGCCATGACTGATAAACTTCCGGAAGAGGTGAAAAAGAAGATGTTAGCTATGATTCCTTTAGGTCGTTTTGGTAAGCCTGAGGATATAGCGGCAGCGGTGCTTTTTCTTGCCTCGGAAGCTTCTAGCTATATTACTGGTAAAGTGTTGACAGTAGATGGTGGTATGCTATAGATAGACAAGAGCGATGAATGAAAGCCAAAAAAGGAGGTTATAATGGCAGTAGAAGAGAAAGTAAAATCTATCATCGCCGAGCAATTAGGAGTGAAAGTGGAAGAGATTAAACCCGAATCTTCCTTTGTGGATGATTTAGGAGCTGACTCTCTAGATACAGTAGAGTTGGTTATGGCTTTAGAAGAAGAGTTTGGGATAGAAATTCCTGACGAAGACGCCGAGAAAATGACAACGGTCGGTGATGCTTTGAAGTATATAGAGGAAAAAGTAAAGGAAAAACAGGCCTGATTCATATATATGCCAAGGAGAGTTGTAGTTTCAGGCTGTGGAGTAATATCACCGCTGGGATTAGGCAAAGAAAATAACTGGGACAATCTAATTCGGGGAAAATCAGGTATTACGAAGATTACCCAGTTTGACGCTTCCAAGTTTACTTCTCAGATTGCAGGAGAAGTAAAAGATTTCCGGCCGGAGGATTTCTTTTCTTCCAAAGAGGCAAAAAAGACAGCGCGCTTTGTACAATTTGCGATTACGGCTGCTAAAGAGGCTGTAGAAGATAGTGGTATCGATTTTTCTAAAGAAGACCCTTACCGTTTGGGGGCTATAATTGGTTCAGGAATTGGCAGTCTTAGAAGTATTGAAGAGCAATATGATGTGTTTATAAAAAAAGGCCCTAGCCGCATCTCTCCTTTTCTTATCCCTCTTTTGATTACTAATGAAGCTGCGGGGCAGGTGGCAATGACTTTTGGTCTTAAAGGCGTTAATTTCTGTACGGTGACGGCTTGTGCTTCGGGAGGGCATGCTATTGGGGAAGCGTTTAGAGCGATAAAGTATGGCAGTGCTGATATGGTTCTCGCAGGGGGAGCAGAAGCCTGTCTTACACCTTTAGGAGTGGGGGGATTTTGTGCTCTAAAAGCTTTATCGAGACGGAACGATGCACCTGAAAAAGCCTCGCGTCCTTTTGATGCGGAAAGAGACGGTTTTATTATGGCTGAAGGTGCAGGGATTGTGGTTCTGGAGGAGTTGGAACACGCGAAAAAAAGAGGAGCCGAGATCCTGGCAGAGGTTGTAGGCTATGGCGCCAGTTGCGATGCTTATCACATAACTGCTCCTGATCCTACAGGTGAGCCAGGAGCTAAAGCTATGGAGTTAGCTTTAGCAGAGGCAGGAGCGCCGAAAGAAGATGTTGACTATATAAACGCTCATGGTACCTCCACTTTTCTTAATGACCAGACAGAGACGCGTGCTATTAAATTGGCCCTGGGTCCTTATGCCTACAAGGTAGCAGTAAGTTCCACCAAATCTATGACTGGTCATATGTTAGGGGCAGCAGGCGCCTTTGAGCTTATTGTATGTTGCCTGGCTATAAAAAGAGGCATTGTCCCTCCTACCATAAATCAGGAGTATCCTGATCCAGAATGTGATTTAGATTATATTCCTAATGAGTCCCGCGCTAAAAAAGTCAGACTGGCTCTTTCCAATTCCTTGGGTTTCGGGGGACATAATGTAACTTTAGCCTTGAAGGAATTTAGAGGTTAGTATTTATATGCCTAAGACACTCATAGAAAAGATACTGGAGGCGCATGCTATAAAGAAAGAGGGGAATTTTATTTACGCTCGGGTTGACTTTATGTTTTCAAATGATATTACGGGACCTCTGGCCGTGAGAAAATTTGAGGAAGCAGAATTTGATAAAGTGAAATGTCCCCAAAAAATCTGCTTTATTTGTGATCATTTTACTCCCGCCCGCGATAAAACAGCCGCTAATAATGTCAAATTGCTGAAAGAATTCTGCCGTCGTTTTAAGATTAAAAATTTTTTCGATATAGACAGAGCGGGAATTGAACATGCTTTCTTGCCACAAGCAGGTTTTGTTTTTCCGGGAGAGCTTCTGATAGGGGCTGATTCTCATACTTGTACTCACGGAGCTTTGGGGGCAGCGGCTTTTGGGGTAGGCTCTACAGACTTAGCCGTAGCTATGTATAATGGCTGTAGTTGGTTTCGTATTCCTTCTACGTTAAAATTTGTTTATAAAGGTAGGCTTAAACCATACGTATCGGCCAAAGATATTATCCTCTATACTATCGGCCAGATTGGGGTAGACGGAGCCTTATATAAAGTTATGGAGTTTGCCGGCCCTATAATTAGAAAGATGAATATGGACGGGCGTTTTACTCTTTGTAATATGGCGGTAGAAGGGGGAGCTAAAACCGGTCTTATTGCTCCTGATAAGATAAGCTTGCGGTATTTATCTAAGATAGATAGCCTTAAAAGCAAAATGAGGAAGATAGCTAAAGTAGTAGAAAATTTCGCAGAGGATAAAAGGGCAAATTACGAGAGAATTTACGAGTGGGATCTAACTAAGTTGGAGCCTCAAGTATCTGTACCTCATTTGCCCAGTAAAACAAAAAATGTTTCAGAACTCTCAAGAGTGAAGATTGATCAGGTAGTGATTGGTTCTTGCACTAACGGTCGTCTTTCTGATCTTAAAGAGGCGGCTTTGATTCTGGCAGGGAAAAAGGTGAAGAAAGGGGTAAGAGCTATAGTTTTCCCTGCTACTTCAGATATTTATCAAGAAGCCCTTCGCCGCGGTATAATAAAAGTATTTTTAGATAGCGGATTTATTATTTCCCCTCCTACCTGCGGGCCTTGTTTAGGGGGGCATATGGGAGTTCTCACAGAGGGAGAGATAGCTGTTTCTACTACCAACCGGAATTTTGTAGGGAGAATGGGTAGTCCTGAAAGCTTGGTATACCTTGCTTCGCCTGCTGTTGCCGCTGCTAGTGCGATTAAAGGCAGAATCGCTCATCCTCGCGAGGTAAAGAGATGATTATAAAAGGAAAAGTTCACAAGTTTGGCAATGATATTAATACCGATGATATTATTGCCGCTAAATACCTCGATTCTCAAGATGAGGCTTTTTTGGGAAGCAGGTGTATGGAGAATATCCGTCCTCATTTTTCTCAAGAGGTAAAAAGGGGTGATATTATTGTAGGAGGTAAAAATTTTGGCTGTGGCTCTTCCCGCGAGCATGCTCCTTTAAGCATAAAGGGAGCAGGCATCTCGTTAGTTATTGCTAAGAGTTTCGCCAGGATTTTTTACCGTAACAGTATCAATATAGGCTTGCCTATATTGATATGCCCTGAGGCAGACTCAATAAAAGAGGGGGATGTTCTGGAGGTTAATTTAGAAAAAGGGTTAATCAGAGATATTACTCAAAAGAGACAGTATGAAGCCGAGATTTTTCCTTTGTTTTTGCAGAAGTTAATAAAGGCAGGAGGAATTGGCAATTGGGTTAAACGAGGAGGAGCTATATGAAAGCGAGCGTTAAAAAGAGGGTTTCTCTTATTATGGGTATAGACGGCCAGGCGGAAGGAGAGCTTTCTCTACCTCAGGGAAGGCGCATTTCTGACTTTTTAAACAGGAAAGAAAAAGGCAATTTTATTGTAGTAACAAATGCTAAAATTCACCGCAGGGATGGCTCGCAAGAAAAAGCCGAATTTTTAGCTGTGAATAAAAATCATATTGTTTATTTAAAAGAAATTAAACTTTAACTCTCGCCATGTATAAAATAGCCGTTATCCCTGGAGATGGTACAGGACCAGAAGTAATTCAAGAAGGTCTAAAGGTATTAAAGGTTACAGCAGAGAAGTTTTCTTTTGAATATCAGACTACGTTCTTTGATTATGGCGCGAAATATTACCTGCAGACAGGTAAGACTTTAGAGGATGAAGATATTGAGAAACTTAAAAATTTTGATGCGATTTATCTGGGAGCAATTGGTTCACCGGAGGTCAGGCCGGGAATTTTAGAAAAAGGAGTTCTGCTTAAACTGCGTTTTTCTCTTGATCAATACATAAACTTGCGTCCCATAAAGCTTTATGATGAGAGATTTTGTCCCATAAAAGGAAAAGTTAAAGAAGATATAGATTTTGTGGTAATACGCGAGAACTCTGAAGGCTTGTATAAGGGTATGGGGGAATTTCGCCAGAAAGGAACTCCGGAAGAAATTGCTATCCAAATTTCTTACAATACGCGCAAGGGAGTGGAGAGATGTATAAGATATGCTTTTGAGTATACGCGCCGGCGTAATAGGAGAAAGACACTTACTCTTTGTGGCAAAACTAATGTTCTTACCTTCGCCTGGGATTTATGGCAGAGGGTATTTGATGAGGTGGCCAGGGAATATCCTGATATTCAAACCAATTATGCTCATATAGATGCTACCTGTATGTGGTTTGTAAAAAGCCCGGAATGGTTTGATGTTATTGTTACCGATAATATGTTTGGCGATATAATTACTGATTTGGGCGCGATTTTACAGGGAGGAATGGGGATAGCGGCAGGTGGGAATATTAACCCTCAAGGTGTAAGTATGTTTGAGCCGATTGGAGGTAGTGCTCCCAAGTATACGGGTAAAGGAGCAATAAATCCCCTGGCAGCAATAAACGCCTTGGGGATGATGCTGGAGGAGTTAGGAGAAAGTTCAGCTGCGAAAGCTGTAGAAGAAGCAGTGATAAAAGTAGTCAGAAAAAAGCTTAAAAGTTTGTCTGCAGGGAAGATGGGATATTCTACTTTTCAAGTAGGAGATTTAGTAGCAGAGGAAATAAATAACTCTTGAACTGTTATGAAAAAACCAAACGTGGCCGTAGTAGGTGTAGGGGCAGTCGGGATAGAGATGGTACGTATGCTTAAGGAGCGTAAATTTCCTTTCTCTAGTTTGCGTCTTTTTGCGCGGAGCCAACGTCAGATGAATATAGAGGGGGAAAACTATCAAGTTGAAGTTATATCGCCCCAGGTTTTTTCTAATATAGACATAGCCTTATTTGCCGGCACGGAAGGAGAGAAAGGAGCAGCAGTTACCTATGCGCCTGCAGCCGTAAAAGCGGGAGCAGTGGTGATTGATAACGGGGCTGATTTTCGTCTGCAAGACAATGTGCCCTTAATTGTTCCTGAGGTAAACAAAGATAAAATCATTACTCACCGAGGAATTATTGCTAATCCCAACTGTACTACTATTCAAATGGTTGTGGCACTAGGAGAAATTTACCGGCGTTTTGGCTTGAAAAAGGTAGTTCTTACCAGTTTTCAGGCTGCTTCTGGTGCAGGTAGAAGAGCTATACAGGAGCTTCGACAGGAGGCCCTGTCATTTTGTCAAGGTTCCGAAGAGAAGGGAGAATTTTCTCCTTTGATGGCGAAGGTTGATTTCAACCAGGAGATATTTAGTCGCCAGTTGCTATTCAATGTTGTACCACAAATAGGCAGTTTTAAAGAAGAAGGATTTACTACGGAAGAGATAAAGGTAGTTAGGGAGACACATAAAATATTCTCTGATGAGTCTATCAAGATAGCTGCTACTTGTGTGAGAGTACCGGTATTTGTTTCTCATTCTGAGGCTATATATTTTTCTACTAAAACTTCTACTACGATAGAAGATATAGAAAACGCGTTAGCTCAGACAGCAGGAGTAAAGTTTTTCCCGGCTGCCGAGGATTTTCCTACCGCCTTAGATGCCGCACAAAGAGAAGAAGTGTTTGCAGGGCGCCTGCGGAGAGGAGCAGAGGAGTCTACTTATTGGATATGGGTAGTGGCTGACAATCTTCTTAAAGGCGCCGCTCTTAATGCTGTCCAGATTGCAGAAGAGCTCTTAAAAAATTAATCCTTCATTTTTTAATGAAACAAAATATTTTGGCAGAAATAACTTACGATGGAACTTTGTTCTACGGCTGGCAGAGACAAAAGGCAGATATTCCTACTGTTCAGGAAATTCTGGAGGAGGCCCTCTTTAAACTGTTTGGTCAACCTATAAAAACTTATGCTTCCGGCCGCACGGATAGAGGCGTCCATGCTTGCCGGCAAGTAGTAAATTTTTTTATTCCGCGCTCTTTTCCCCTGGTTAATATTAAAAAAGCACTTAATTCTTTTCTTCCGGCGGCGGTAAAAATCATAAAGGTAAAAAAGGCAGGATATGATTTTCATGCCCGTTTTTCCGCTCATAATAAAACCTACCGTTATATTATTCTCAATTCTGCTCGACCCGACGTTTTCTGGCGCAATTATGCTTGGTTCATACCTCAGAAGCTGGATGTGGCAGGTATGGCGGAAGCTGCCCAGATTCTTAAGGGGGAGAGGGATTTTTCTTCTTTTGTCAAAGGTGCTTCAAGGAAAGATTGCCGCCGTAAGGTTTATAATGTAAAAGTAAAAAAGCGAGGACGTTTTGTCTACATTGACATCGAAGCAAATGGTTTTCTGTACGGTATGGCACGGGCTATGGTGCGGGCCTTAGTTGATGTGGGGCAGAGAAAGCTTTCTCTGTTAGGTTTGAGAAAGGCAATAGCAGCACGGCAAAGAAAATTTATAGGAAAAGATGCTCCCGCTTGCGGGCTTTACCTTATGAAGGTTGATTATAATGGATAATAAAGACAAATATTATGATTTGTTTTCGGGGGGGATTATTCTTTTTATAGCAGTAGTACAGCTAGCCCGTTGGGGGATGCTGCCTCAGTTTATTGATGACTATTTTCATCTTCATCAGGCTTTGGGGTTTATCAAAGCAGGAGGGTGGAGCGGAATTGCTTTCTGGGATTATGCTCCTTTTGGTCGGCCTAATCTTTATCCTCCTTTTTACCATATACTAATTGCTTTTTTGCTAAAACTAGGCTGGGGGAAAATATTTGTTCTCAAGATTATCAATATTTTAATAAGTATAAGTTTTTTTACAGTAGTCTGGTATGTTTTAAGAAAAGTCTTTAGCAGCTTCTTTGGCTTTCTTAATCTCTTGATTCTTTTTAGTACTTTCTCCTTCTATGAGTCAGTTTGTGCCAATTCTCCTGCTACCTTAGCTCTTATCTTTGTTTTTGTGAGCTTTTTTTTCCTGAAGCAGCAGAGATTAAAAAAATCTTTAGTATTTGCCGTATTGGCTTTTTATACCCATGCAGGTATCTCTTGGGCTTTCTTTCTCAGCCTTCTCTTTGCTTCTTTTTACCAGCGGCAGTACCTTAAGGTGGCTACGGGGGCGTTTTTATTCTATCTTCCTCTCCTGTGGCATCAGCTTAAATATATTGGCTATTTTCACCAAGGCATTCTTTTCGAAAACTTCTTTATTCATTTTAATCCTACTCTTCTTATTTTATCTTTAGTAGGAATTATGGTGGCTTTTAAGAGAAGAGAGAGATATGCCTGGCTGCTTTTATTTTCATTCTCACTCTTTATGGTATTTTTTAGATATCCTTTCCGTATTTTGTCTGCCCAGGGAGTAGTAGGATTGTCTTTGCTCAGTACTCTGGCGTTAGAATACTTATATGGTCTTATAAGAGAAAGATATCGAGGGGTTTATATGGCGTTTATACTCATTTTTTTCCTTTTTTTTAATTGCAGTATTGTACGCCATAAGGATAAATTTTATTTCTATCCTCTTTATGCCAGTCTTTCCCAATTCATTAGTGGTAATTTTTCCTCTTTTTTAGAATTTAGAAACATAGCTTCTTCGCGTTACTTTCGTAAAGTAGTAAAATTAATAAAGAGAAATACTGCTTCTTCAGATATAGTAGGCTCTAATATACCTATAGCCAGTGAAATCTTAGGGGCTCTATGTAACCGGAGTGTTTCTTCTTCTATGTTGACAGAAGTGTCTCCTTTTCGTCGCCCTAATCCTTTACGGGCAAATCTTATAGTCTGGTTTCGTCAATTGAACCAAAGAGCGACAATCTTTCCTCAGAAAGAGAAAGAACTTTGTCGTGATGTATTATATGAAGATGATATATCTTTTGTCTGCCGCACAGATTCTCTCTATAAAGAAAAAGTAATTAAAACAAAATTTCACTTTATCTATATATACATTCTCTTAGTTTCTTTATTGGCTTTTCTGGCTTTTTCGGACTAAGAGCAATAAATTGACACTCTCTTTATAATCCTATATAATCTTAATTTATGGAGGAGAAAATTAAGAAGCTGGAGGAATTTAGGCAGAGATATTATAATCCCTATAGTTTTACCTCTTTCTCTAAGGATTCTTCCTTAGCTGAGATTAAAAAAGAATTTTCGCCGCAGCGAGCTGTGTCAACGGCAGGGCGTTTGATTTCGTTGAGAGAACATGGTAAAAGCGCTTTCTTTGATATTGCTGACGCTACGGGCAAAATTCAATGTTATATAAAATATAATCTTGCCGGCCAGGAACAATTTGAGCTTTTCAGCCAGCTTGATTTAGGAGATATTGTGGGGGTAGAAGGAAATCTCTTTCTTACTCACAGTGGTGAAAAAACTATCTTAACTAAGAAGATAACCCTTCTTTCTAAATGTCTACATACTCTGCCGGAAAAATGGCACGGGCTTAAAGATGTAGAGTTGAGGTATCGTGAGAGATATTTGGATTTGATAGCCAATGTCCAAAGTACGGAAATATTTAGTAAGCGGGTAGAAATTGTAAAACGAATAAGAGAATTTTTTGAGAAAGAAGGATTTTTAGAGGTAGAGACCCCTATGCTTCATTCCTTAGCAGGAGGAGCGACGGGGCGTCCTTTCGTTACTCACCACAACGCTCTTAATATAGACCTTTATTTACGTATTGCTCCTGAGCTTTATTTGAAGCGAATTCTGGTAGGAGGATTTGACCGTATTTACGAAATAAATCGCTCTTTTCGTAACGAAGGAATATCAGTGAAGCACAATCCTGAGTTTACGATGCTGGAAGCCTATGCCTGTTATCAGGATTATACCTATATGATGAAACTCACCCAGGATTTAATCTGCCGCTTAGCGGAGGCTATGTACGGATCTTTAGAGATCGAATATGGGGGCAAGCGTATAGATTTTAAGCCTCCCTGGCGGCGTATTTCCTTAGCTAATTTGCTCAAAGAAGAATTTGGACTAGGCTATTCTGTTACAGAAGAAGAGTTCGTTAAAAAGATGTCTCAAGAGATAGAAATTAAAGAGGGTTTGAGCCGTTCCCAAATAATAAATTTAATTGAAGATTTAATAGAAAGCCGTTTCTTTGGCGAGCAGCCGGTATTTGTAACAGATTTCTATACCTGGATGTCTCCCCTGGCTAAAAGAAAAAAGGAGGAGCCTAACCTTGTAGAGAGGTTTGAATTATTTTGCGCGGGAATGGAACTAGCCAATGCTTATTCTGAGTTAAACGATCCTCAAGAGCAAAGAAAGCGCTTTCTGGAAAAAGCTAAAAGTGACGAATATTCAGAGGGGAAGATAGACTATGATTTTCTTAAAGCTTTAGAATACGCTATGCCGCCGGCCGCCGGCCTGGGTATTGGCATAGACCGTTTATGCATGGTTCTCTTAAACCAGCCCTCCATTAAAGACGTGATATTTTTCCCTTTGCTTAAGCCCAAAAATGAAACTTGAGGCCTGGCTTGCCTTTCGGTATGTCTTCCGTAACCGCAGTCGTCATATATCATTTATAAGTTTGGTATCTCTGGCCGCCGTAAGTTTAGGGGTTGCGGCGCTTGTAATTGTAATTGCCGTAATGAGTGGTTTTGATGAAGACTTAAAGTCTAAGCTTCTCAGTCTTAATTTTCCTTTAGTAGTTACGCTGGAGAAAGAAAATTGTTCGCTAGTTAAAGATATTAGTAAGATAGAGGGAGTAAAGAATGTAGTGCTTTTTTCTCAGAATCAAGTAGCTATCAGAAGAGGTAAGAGTGTATACCCGGTAATGCTGGAAGCGGTTAGTTTTGGTTCTTATTCTTTGCCACGTTGGCAGAAATATCTTAAGGAAGGTAGCTTTCAAAAGGGATTGGCGGTAGGGAAAGGAATTGCACAGCGTTTTTTTCTGGGAGAAGGAGAAGAAATTCAGATTCTTTCTCTTAGTGGTAAGAAACTTAAATCATATACTTTCAGAATAGGAGGAATATTTAGTGTAGGCATGTATGATTTTGATAATACGCTGATAGTAGGAAGCTTTTCTTGTCTGGAGAATTTTCTCCTGGAGAACCATCCTCGTTATTACCTGGGAGTTGAGGTTACAAGAAGCAGGCTGTATAACTTAGAAGAGATAAAACGTAGAATAGCTTCTTTAGATTTAGCCGGAATTATTGCTATAACTACATGGCAGGAACAAAATCAAGCTTTGTTCTCTGCCCTCAAACTTGAGAAAATAACTATGTTTATTATCTTAAGTTTAATTGTGTTAGTTGGCTCTTTTAATATATTTTCTACCTTAACCGTGAAAGTAGTAGAGAAAACAAAAGATATAGGAATAATGAAAAGCCTTGGCTTAAGTCCTTTAAGAGTTAGCGCGGTTTTCACTCTGCAAGGGATAATAATTGCTTTTTTGGGAGTTTTTATGGGAGTAGTGTTAGGAGTGGGGGTATGTTTCCTCCTTAAAGAATATCATTTTATTCATCTTCCTTCTCAAATATATTATATAGATTATCTGCCGGTTCTTATTAATCCTAGAGATATACTTACAATATCATTGGCAAGCATAGGTCTGTGTATCTTTTCTAGTTTGATTCCTTCTTTATGGACACGAAAGATTAGCGAGTCTGAAGCTTTAAGGTATGAGTAATATGATTATTGAGGCTAAATTAGTGAGTAAAGTCTACCTTGATGTTCATGCAGTGGTTAAGGCGTTGGAGAAGGTTAGTATAGGAGTGAGGGAGGCGGAATATGTAGCTATAGTGGGGCCTTCGGGGGCAGGGAAATCTACTCTTTTGCATATTTTGGGCGGATTGGAGAGGCCTACAGAAGGGAAAGTCTTCTTTCGCAAGAAAGATATCTCACGTATGAAAGCAAGTAGTATATATCGTTTGCGCAATGAACATTTAGGGTTTGTTTTTCAGTTTTATTATTTGATATCGGAATTAAATGTCTGGGAAAATATACTTTTGCCGGCTTCTATAAAACTGCACTATCTTCCTCAGAAGACACGAGACTATGCAGAAGAGCTAGCTGAAATGTTAGGGCTAAAGGAGAGAATTCACGCTTTTCCCCATCAACTTTCCGGCGGCGAGAGACAGAGAGTTGCTTTAGCCAGAGCCTTAATAAATCGCCCGCAAATTTTGTTTTGCGATGAGCCAACCGGCAATCTTGATACGGAAGCAGCTGCTATTATCAAACAAGTTCTTCGAGATATAAATTGTAAAAACTCTACTACGATAGTTTTAGTAACCCATAATCTTGATTTAGCCAGAGAAGCCGAAAGGATAATCTATCTCAATAATGGCCGGATTGAGAATGAATCTTCTGCCTAAAGAGGAGATTAAAAAACATTTATTTTTTTCCTAAAGAGAGTATAATTTTTAGCAAAAGGGGGAAGCATGAAGGTATTTATGAATGGCAAGATAGTCAAAAAGGAAGACGCTAAAATATCGGTTTTTGACCACGGACTTTTGTATGGAGATGGAGTATTTGAAGGAATCCGGGCCTATAATTGTTTAGTATTTAAATTGAAAGAGCACATAGATAGGCTTTTCGAATCTGCCCATACCATTATGCTTAGCGTTCCTTACAGCAAAAAATACATTATGGATGCTACCATAAGAACACTTCAGGCTAACCGTCTGCGCAATGCTTACATAAGACTTTTAGTTACGAGGGGAGAAGGAGATCTCGGATTGGATATCAGAAAATGTCAAGGAAATGCTAAGCTTATTATTATTACAGATAAAATTGCTCTTTATCCCCGCCGTTTGTACGAACAGGGCTTAAAGATTATTACTGTGCCTACCATTCGCAATCTTCCCGAGGCTCTTAACCCTCAGATAAAGTCGCTTAATTATTTAAATAATATTTTGGCTAAGATAGAAGCTATTAATGCGGGATATGAAGAGGCAATTATGCTTGATTCTTTAGGATATGTAGCAGAATGTACCGGAGATAATATCTTCATCGTAAAAAACAAAAAACTTTATACTCCTCCCCAGTGTATGGGAACTTTGCGGGGCATTACGCGGGATACAATATTGGAGATTGCCCGCCAGAAAGATATTTCTACTAACGAGCATGTTATTACCCGGCATGAGATGTATAATAGCGACGAGTGCTTTCTCACCGGAACAGCAGCAGAGATTGTGCCAGTAGTAAATATAGATGGGCGTAAAATTGGCAGAGGTAAGCCAGGGCCCGTTACTAAGATGTTGCTTGAAGAATTCAGGAAGGTAACAAAGAAAGATGGTGTAAAGTATAAATTGTAGCCTATGCTCTGCGATATTTGTGGGAAGAGGCCCGCTACAGTCCATTTAACAGAAATTATTAATGGCAAAGTAAAAGAAGTACATTTGTGTGAGGAATGTGCGCGCAAAAAATCTGAACAGCTCCAAGTGCAGTTTAATATTGCTGACTTCCTTTACGACTTTGTCAACGCCTCCTCTTTAGAGGCAGAGAAGCAAGAAAAAGAGATTTGTCCTAATTGTGGCCTTAGCTATCTTGGTTTTAAAAAGCAGGGAAAATTTGGATGTAGTCGCTGTTATGATGTTTTCAAGCCTAAAATTCTGCCTCTTTTGCAGAAAATTCATGGGTCTATTCAGCACCGGGGCAAGTATCCCTCTGTTAAAGAATACCGCCATCTGTCGCTTCGCCAGAAAATAGAAAATCTGAAAGAATATTTAGCCCGAGCCATAAAATTAGAAGAGTATGAGGAAGCCGCACGTCTGAGAGACCAAATTAGAGAACTAGAAAAGAAAATACAGAAGGACAAAGGTAATGTTTGAGGAGTTGTTGCAGGGAGTAGGGGAGTGGCTTAAAGGTCGAGGGCCAGACTCGGATATAGTAATATCTACCCGGATAAGAATTGCCCGCAATCTAGACATATTTCCCTTTCCTAATAGAATCTCGACCTCTGAAGCTGATAAACTTTTCCGCAATTTGCAGGAGGCTGCCGGGAAAAGTAAAACGCTTAAGCAGTTAAAGTTTTTCCGTATGGAAGATATAGAACCGCTGGACAGAGAATTTCTTGTGGAACGTCATTTGATAAGCCAGGAGCATGCTTTGTGGCCTAAAAATAAAGCGGTAATGCTGAGCGAAGATGAAATTATTTCTATTATGGTTAACGAAGAAGACCATCTCAGGATTCAAGTTATAAAGTCGGGTTTTGATTTTGTTACCGGATACCGTCTCGCTTCTAAAGTGGAAGATGAAATTGCGCGTAAAGTAAAGTTTGCTTTTCATTCAGACATTGGTTTTCTTACCGCCTGTCCTACTAATGTAGGCACAGGCTTGCGCGTTTCAGCTATGGTACATCTGCCGGCTTTAATCATTACCAAAAGGGTAAATAAAATACTGGAATTTGTCTCTAAACTTTCTTTTGCCGCCCGGGGATTTCTGGGAGAAGGCACACAGGCCATAGGCAATTTTTTTCAGATATCTAACCAGGTTACTTTGGGACTGGGGGAAGAAGAAATAATTGATAATCTTTCGAGTGTGATTCGCCAATTGAGAAGGCAGGAGATTGAGGCGCGCCGTTATATGATGACAAAATTTAGGTATTCTTTGGAAGACCGCATCTGGCGAGCTTTAGGTATTTTGAAGACGGCACGTATAATCTCTAGCCAGGAAACTCTGCAACATCTTTCTTTATTGCGTTTAGGCATGGATTTGGGTATAATTAAAGGTCTAAGTAAGGAACTACTCAATAATATTTATATCTCAATACAGCCAGCTCATTTGCAGAAGTTACAAGAGAGAAAACTTTCGCATGCGGAAAGAGATATTATTAGAGGGAATTTGTTAAGAGAAAAGTTAGGAGGCATAAGTGTTTAATCGTTTTACAGAAAGAGCGCGAAAAGTTTTACTGCTGGCGAAGGAAGAAGCGCGTCGTTTTAATCACGATTATATCGGAACCGAACATATTCTGCTCGCTCTTGTTTCAGAACGAGAGGGCGTTGCCGCGACGGTTATTCAGAATTTAGGGGTAGATTTGGAGAATATCCGCCAGGAGATAGAGAAATTTATGCATCCAGGTCCTCCTACACAAGTTCTGGGAGAACTGCCCTTTACGCCACGTGCTAAGAAATCTTTAGAGCTGGCGGCAGAAGAAGCGCGCAGTTTAGGGCATAACTATATTGGTACCGAACATATTCTTTTAGGATTAATCAAAGAGTCGGAGGGCTTAGCTTCGCAGGTCCTGGTTCTTTTAGGGTTAGAATTGGAGAAGGTTAGGACGCAGATTATGGAATTGCTGGGGGAAGCACGGGGTACCAATTTCTCTTCTTCCCATCAGAGCAAGAAAAAGACGCCGGCATTAGACTCTTTTGGGCGTGACCTTACCGCTTTAGCGCGCCAGGGGGCTTTAGATCCTGTTATTGGCCGCGAGAAGGAAATAGAAAGGGTAATTCAGGTTCTCTCTCGCCGTACTAAAAATAATCCTGTACTTTTAGGTGAAGCAGGAGTGGGAAAAACTTCTATTGTAGAAGGTTTAGCTCATGCCATAATTGCTGCCAATGTACCAGAGATATTGAGAGAAAAAAGAATAATCTCTTTAGATTTAGCGTTAATGATTGCTGGTACTAAATACCGCGGCCAATTTGAAGAAAGGATAAAAGCAGTAATGGATGAGATACGTCGTTCTAAAGACGTGATAATTTTCATTGACGAATTGCATACATTGGTAGGAGCCGGGGCAGCAGAAGGAGCAATTGATGCTTCTAATATTCTTAAGCCGGCCCTCTCCCGCGGTGAAATTCAATGTATTGGAGCTACAACTCTAGATGAGTATCGCCGTCATATAGAAAAAGATGCGGCATTAGAGAGGCGTTTTCAGCCGATTTTTGTTGATCCACCGAGTGTAGAAGAAACCATAGAGATACTGAGAGGTTTAAGGGATAGATACGAAGCACACCATCGTGTAAAGTTCAGCGACAAGGCTTTAGAAGCAGCCGCTTCGCTTTCTGACCGTTATATTTCTGGGCGTTATCTTCCTGATAAATCTATTGATCTAATAGATGAAGCAGGTGCCCGTGCTCGCCTTAATGCTTTGACTGTGCCGCAGGAGGTTAAAGAACTAGAGAAAAAACTGGAAAATATTACGCGGGAAAAAGAAGCATACATAAAACAACAGAATTTTGAAGAGGCCGCGAAACTGAGAGATCAGGAAAGAGAACTAAAACTAGCCTTAGAACAAAAACGCAGAAAGTGGGCCAAAGAACGTGATAAGATATTGCCACAAGTTGATGAAGAAGATATAGCTAAGCTTGTTTCTCAGTGGACGGGTATCCCTGTTTTTCGCTTGGAAGAGGCAGAATCGGAGAAATTGTTAAAGATTGAGGAGGAGCTTTCTAAAAGAGTAGTAGGACAAACGGAGGCAATAAAAGCTATTGCTAAGGCTCTACGCCGTTCGCGGGCAGGCATTAAAGATCCGAAACGCCCCATTGGCTCTTTTGTTTTTATGGGGCCTACCGGGGTAGGTAAGACTCTTTTAGCTAGGGCTTTGGCCGAATTTATCTTTGGAGACGAAGAGGCATTAATTCAACTGGATATGTCGGAGTATATGGAAAAGTTTAATGTTTCTCGTCTTATTGGCGCACCTCCGGGTTATGTAGGTTATGAAGAAGGAGGCCAGCTTACAGAAAGAGTAAGACGGAGACCCTATTCGGTGGTATTGTTAGACGAGATAGAGAAAGCACATTCAGATGTATTTAATCTGCTGCTTCAGATTTTGGAAGACGGCCGTCTCACAGACAGTTTTGGTCGGCGGGTTGATTTTCGCAATACCATACTCATTATGACTTCTAATGTAGGGGCTGGCATTCTCAAGAAGAAAGGATCGCTAGGTTTTAAGGTAATTAGTGAAGAGGTAGAATACGAAGATATGAAAAATATGCTTATGGAAGAAATGAAAAAAACCTTTAAACCCGAATTTCTTAATCGTTTAGATGAAGTAATAGTATTTCGTCCCTTAAGCAAAGACAACTTAGGTGAGATCGTCGATATAGAAATTGGCTACGTAAACCAGAGGCTTAAAGAACAGCATCTTCAAGTAGAGTTAGACCAGAAAGCAAAGGATTTTCTCATTGAGAAAGGATTTGATGAAGTATTTGGCGCGCGTCCTCTAAAGCGAGTTATCCAGCGGTTTTTAGAAGACCCTCTAGCTGAAGATATTATTGCCGGAAAGTTAGATAAAACCAGGAGTCCTGATAAGGAACTGGTCGTTAAAGTAAGCGAGAAGAATGGCAGTTTGTATTTTGGATGATTAATGAAAATTATTCCTCTCGCCGTAGCTCCCTTTTTTATTTTTTTCTTTATCTGCTCCGCTGCATGTTTGGCTCTTCCAGGTTTTAGGTGCCATTTAGATTTAGGAAGTGTTAATTCTGAGGGAAAAGAATCTATATTTCTAACTTTTGAGGGTATAATGAGAGATATAGAAGAAGGGTGGCGGTTTGATGCTAAATCTGATTTAGTTGACAAACCTCTTCAGTCATTAGGCGATCTCTCCTTGCATGTGGTAATTGCCCCCTTAGTTAACAGCATACTTATAAGCCGCTCCTTTTATATAAAGACAGAGATAGACACTATCAAGAAAAGCTTCCGTATGGATCTAAACATAAAGGGAGTAGACTTTCAGCTTCTGCGCCATATATTTGTGCCTCAGCTTAATATAAAGGCTGCCACACGCGGAGAGATAAATGTGGCGGGAGATGAAAACAGAATATTTTGCCGTGGTGTGCTCTATTTATATAACGGTAATCTGGAGAATTTGTATTATTTCCGGGAAGCAATGGTCAAATTTTATGGAGATTACCCTTATATAGAAATAGTAAATTCATATGTGATTGTGCCTACGCAGGGACGGGTAATGTTAGGAGGTATTCTTAATTTAGAAGAGCTTAGTTCTTCACCAGACTATAAAAAAAATTATCTCAAGTTCAATGAGGCTGATTCATATAGGGTTGAACAGAGAAAAATAGAGGATTATCATAGGCAAGAGTATTCTTTTCTTTCTTTTTTAAACAAAGACTATTCTCTTAAAGATAATTTTTGCCGTAGTTATCGTGTGAGTCCTCATAGTTTCTTTATTTTTAGCAAGAAACCATTTGATAGCGGTAAGCGTATAAAGTTAAAGGCAGACTATGAGTAGACTAATTAAACTGGCTTATTATTTGGGTTCATTGGTGTTTTTGCTGGGGGAAATTATTTCAAGCTTTTTTAGCCGTCAAAAGAAAAACCTGCTGGATATTATAAACCAGATGATATTCCTGGGGCTTGATTCGCTGGGTTTAGTCTCTGTGGTTGCTCTTTTCACCGGTATTATTATTGCTTTTCAGAGCGCTTACCAATTACAACGACTTTCTTCTGAGATATACATTGCTTCTCTGGTAGTTCTGTCTTTAACACGGGAATTAGGACCTGTTTTGGCCTCTTTGATTGTAGCAGGACGCAGTGGAGCAGCAATTACGGCCCAAATAAGCAGTATGAAAGCTACAGAGCAGTTAGATGCTCTGAAGACATTGGGGGCAGAACCTGTAGAATATTTGATTATGCCGCGTTTTATTGCCCTGGTAGTTACACTTCCTCTTCTAATAGTATATGCTGATTTTTTAGGAATTCTGGGTGGCTATATTGTAGGCGGCAGCAAATTCGGCATGAGTTTTGGGCTCTATTTCCGTATGAGTTTAGAGGCTCTGCAGTTTAAAGACATCCTGGCCGGTTTAATCAAGTCTTTCGTATTTGCAATTATTATCGGCCTGATATCAGCCAGGGAAGCTTTTGATGCTTCCGGGGCTTCGGAGGGTGTAGGCATTGCCGTAAATAAAGAGATAGTGAGATCTTTTATTATGATTATAATCGCTGATTGCTTTCTTACGACTCTTTTTTATTCCATATTGCGATGATAGAAATACATAATCTTTATAAGAAGTTTGGCTCTCAAGAAGTTCTGCGTGGTGTGGAACTTAATATAGAGAGAAGCTCCACCCACGCTATTATAGGACGTTCTGGTTGCGGCAAAAGTGTTCTTCTAAAACACATAATTGGTTTGCTCCAGCCCGATAGAGGTGATATATTTATAGGAGGGGTGAATATTGTCGGGATAGGCGAGAAAGAGAAAAAAGATATCAGGCTAAAAATCAGTATGGTTTTTCAAGAATCAGCCCTTTTTGATTTTTTGAATGTGGAAGAAAATGTAGGTTTTGTACTTCAGAGGTATTTCCCCTGGGATAGAAAAGAGATAAAAGAAAGGGTAAGAGAAAGCCTGGAGATGGTAGGCCTTTATCATATAGAGAAGAAATATCCCAAAGAACTTTCGGGGGGTATGAAAAAGCGGGTAGCAATTGCGCGTGCCATTGCTTTCCGTCCTCGCGTTATTCTCTATGATGAGCCTACTGCTGGCATTGACCCTATTGGTGCGGATGTTATAAATTCTTTAATAGTAAGGCTTCATGACCAGTTGGCGATAACCTCAGTGGTGGTAAGTCATGATCTGGAAAACGTGAGGAAAGTAGCTGATACTATTTCTATGATGTTGGGAGGCAGGATTATTTACAGCGGCAGGAAGGATGATTTGTCTCTCTGCCACGACGAGAGAGTTAAACAGTTTGTTTCGGGTAGTCGCCAGGGTCCTATTAGTGCTCAGGAAGTGTAATGAAAAGTAAAGAAATAGCCCTGGGGTTTTTTATTCTAGGAGCGTTGATTCTGTTAACGGCAGGATTTATTCTGGTTAAAGACCTCAGGATTTTTAATTCTGCCTATACCATAAAGGCTTCTTTTGATTTTGGCGATGGGATAAAAGCTTTCTCGCCCGTAAGAATTGCTGGCGTAGATATAGGAGAGGTAGAGAAAGTTGAGTTACAACGTAAGGGAGGCGAGACAAAGGTTTTAGTTTATGCTTCTATAAAGAAGGAAGTAAGGATTCCGGTAGGCAGTGAAGTATTTATAAATAACCTGGGAGTGCTGGGAGAGAAATATTTAGAGATTATTCCGGCTCGCAATTCTACTCAGTATCTAAAACCGGGGGCGATTATTAGAGGCGAGAATTCAGTGCCTTTATACAAGATGGGCCGTCTGGCTAAGAGCATTATGGATGATTTTTCTTTGACTATGGCTCAACTAAAAATCTTTATTTCTGATGAACAATTTCGCAGTTCTTTGTACGACTTAGTTTTTAATTTAGATAAAGCTTCCGTAAGAATCAATAAGATACTCGACAATTTACAGACGGCACACGGTTCTTTGGGCAGGCTATTGTATAGTGAGGAGTTATATGAAGAAGCAAAGGGTTTTCTTACAGATATCAAAGAGCACCCCTGGAAGCTTCTTTATATTCCTCGCGAAGATAGAATACGTTTGCGCCAGAAGAGCCATAAACGTTAGGTATTAGGGTGATGTATAGTTGTAGTAATTGCGGCTATCAATCTGTGAAGTGGCTGGGGAGATGTCCCGAGTGTGGAGAGTGGGACAGCTTCCAGGAAATTAGAGTTGCTTCGGCTCGTAAAGATGAGCCTCTCCTTAGACCAGTAACTCTTTCTCAACTGGAGAATCTGTCTTTAGAGCGGATATCCACAGGACTCTCTGAGTTCGATAATGTTCTGGGAGGAGGAATCTTAGAAGGAGAAGCAGTTCTCCTAGGAGGAGAGCCTGGCATTGGTAAGTCTACCCTTCTTTTAGAAGTTGCGGCATATCTCTCAAAAAGGAACAAAGTCTTCTACGTTAGTGCCGAAGAGGCATCTTCTCATATTGGGATGAGGGCTAAGAGGTTAAAATTGGACGATATTAATAATATCTATGTGGCAGAAGCGATAGATGTAGATTCTATTGTGGAGTTGGCGAAGAAAGAACAATTCAAAGTAGTAATTGTAGATTCAATTCAGGCAGTAAAGACTTCTCGTGTCGGAGCTGCCGCAGGAAGCTTAGGGCAGATAAGGGAGTCGGCTAGCGTATTGATACAGGCAGCAAAAACAATGAAGTTTTCACTTTTTCTTATAGGGCATATTACCAAAGAGGGGATGCTGGCAGGGCCTAAAGTATTAGAGCATATGGTAGACTGTGTGATTTATTTCGAAGGAGAGAGGAACTCAGAATTAAGAGTCCTGCGGGCAGTGAAAAATCGTTTTGGTTCAGTAGGAGAAATTGGTGTGTTTAAGATGTCTGCCGCGGGGATATATCCCGCAGAAGATGCTTCAGCCTTTTTTATATCTTCTGAACGGACGCCCGCTTCAGGTTGTTGCCTTACTTGTGTAACAGAAGGGTGCCGTTCTATTTTTCTGGAAATTCAGTCTTTAGTTACGCGGGCCGATTTTACTATTGCCAAACGTAAGGTATCCGGTGTTGACTTTAATCGGTTTTCTGTGCTTTTAGCTATGTTAGAGAAACAGCTGCATTTAAACTTGTCTCACAAAGACATTTTTGTTAATATCTCAGGAGGTATAAAAATTAAAGATGCGGCAGCTGATCTGGCTCTGGCTGTGGCTATTGTGTCTGCTTACCGTGATAAGCCGGTGTCGTCTGACTATGTTTTTTTAGGAGAGCTGGGATTGGGAGGAGAATTGCGTCGCATCAGTCATATTGAGGCCAGAATCAGGGCAGCACAAAAATTGGGTTTTAAGAAGGTTTTTATCCCTCAGGCAAATGGGGTTCTTTTAGATAGGTATTCAGGGGCAATAGAGGTTCAACCAGAAAGCAGTTTTATCTCAGTAATAAAGAATTTAGGGTTGTAGAATCTCCAGGATTCAATAATATATTTCTCTACTTTAAGGAGGTGAGTAATGAGTTTGTGGATAGTACGATTATTTTTTGTGGCAGCTTTTTCCGTTATTGGCTACCAAAGTGGCTGCCAATTTAATAACGCTTTGTTAGGAGTTGCTGTTGCGTTTGTTTTTTCTTCTTTTATTGTTTTCTTTGAAACTTTAACACGTAAGATATCTTTGCGTGGTCTTTCTTCGGCTGTATTTGGACTTATCTTTGGCTTACTTTTCGCTAAAATTCTCAGCGATATAATATCCCTTTTCCCTCTGGACCAACAAATTCTACTAATAATAAAGACCGCTTTAATTTTGACTTTTTCCTATATCGGTATGGTTTTAGGTCTGCGCGGCAGGGATGAGTTTCATTTAATTATACCCTATGTAAAATTTAAACGTCAGTCTCAATCGGCAGATATCGTTCTCGTTGATACGAGTGCGATTATCGATGGAAGAATCCTGGACATAATAAAGACAGGTTTTGTAGATGCTAGACTACTTGTGCCACGGTTTATATTAAAAGAGCTTCAGCTTATTTCTGATTCTACTGACCCTATAAAACGACAGAGAGGCCAGAGAGGATTGGAAATATTGAGGAATCTTCAAAGTATACCTGGCATTGAAGTAAGAATTCACGAGCAGGAGCCAGAAGGCAAAATGGATACGGATGCGAAATTAGTGAGGCTGGCCCAGTTGATGGATGCCAAAGTCATGACTACGGATTTTAATCTTAATCGCGTAGCCGAAATTGAAGGAATTAAAGTGTTAAATATAAATGAGTTGGCGCGGGCACTTAAACCCGTGTTTTTGCCGGGAGAGGAAATGTCTATAAAGTTGGTAAGAGAAGGAAAGGAGCATTCCCAGGCAGTGGGTTATCTGGAAGACGGTACGATGGTAGTAGTAGAGAGTGCGCGTTGGCTTATAGGCAAGACAGTTAAAGTGCAGGTTACCTCAGTGTTACAGAATCCTAGTGGGAGAATTATCTTTGCCCGGCTTGTTTCATGAAAACAGAGGCAGTAATTGTAGCAGCAGGCTCCTCTCGCCGCGCCGGTTGTGATAAACTTACTTATGAAATTGGCGGTAAGATGATCTTAGAGTATTCTCTGGATGCTTTTCAAAGCAGCCCTTTCATAGACAGGATAATTCTGGTAGGATCAAGCAGGAATTTGGGTTATTTCCGCCGCCATTTTACCAGGAGATTTTCTAAGTTAAAGACCGTAGCAAAAGGAGGGCGGTGGAGAGGAGAGTCTGTTTTACAAGGCCTCAAGCAGTTAGATAAGGATACTCAGGCTGTCTTAATCCATGATGGAGCGCGTCCTTTTATCTCGCTTTCTTTAATAGAGAAGATTTTTGCGGCCCTTAAAAGATATAAAGCGGTTATTCCTGTCTTGCGGTTAAGAGATACGCTAAAACTTTGTCAAGGTGGGAGAGTGCTTAGAACTCTGGGCGAGAGGAGAAGATTATTTTTGGCGCATACGCCTCAGGCTTTTAGAAGAGAAATAATCGAAGAGGCATACAGAGGAAGAATTAAATGGCCTTTAGTCTACGACGATGCTTTTTTGGTAGAAAGAAAGAAACTGGCGGCGGTAAAAATTATAGAAAGTAGTATGTTTGACTTTAAGATAACTTTTGCTGAGGACTTAGTTTTAGCTAAAGCTATAGTTAAAGGATATGTTGAGGGTAGGGCTCGGTTTTGATATCCATCGTTTGGTGAAAGGAAGAAAGCTTGTTCTGGGAGGAGTACATATTCCTTTTTCTCAGGGGCTTTGGGGTAATTCTGATGCCGATGTAATATTACATGCTGTTAGCGATTCTTTACTCGGAGCGTTAGGCAAGGGGGATATCGGCGATTATTTTAAAGATAATGTTTTTAAACGTAAAAAAACCAAACTCACCAGTCAAAGAATAGTCAAAGAGGTTTTAAGACTCCTAAAGAAGGAAAAGGCTAATATAGTAAATATAGATGCAGTAATTATTCTGGATAAACCACGCCTTCTACGCTATAAGAGAAAATTAACTAAAAGCTTGAGCCGCATTTTGGATACGGAAGAGAAAAAAGTTAATCTTAAGATAAAATCCCAGGAAGGTATTTGGCAATCTAACCCTGCTAATATTATGTGCCTTGCTACAGTCCTGATAGATGTAAGAAATGCAGATTTATAATACCCTTACGAGAAAAAAAGAAGAGTTTTTGTCTGCAGACAAAGAAATAAATATCTACGTTTGCGGCGTAACTGTTTATGATGATTGTCATATTGGCCACGGAAGGTCTTTATATTTGTTTGATGTAATTAGAAGGTATCTTAAATTGCGAGGCTACAGGGTCAAATTCGTTCGCAATATTACTGATATAGATGATAAAATAATCAGAAAGGCCCAGGCTGAAAGAGGGAAAAGTACTATAGAGGAGGCCTGGAAGAAAGTAGCGGAGCGTTATATTGAAAGTTATGAGCAGGATTTGAAGGCTTTAGGTGTGGAGAAAGGCGACTTTGAGCCGCGGGCTACTGCATATATACCCCGGATGGTTGATTTTATTAAAGTTTTGCTGGATAAGGGATTTGCTTACGAGTCGCAGGGTTCAGTTTATTTTCGGGTAAGAAAATACCATCAAAAGTTTGGTGATTACGGGAAGCTTTCTGGCCGGGATATAGAAGAGCTAAAGAAGGCGGTGCGGATAGAGAAAGATGAGAATAAGGAAGATCTATTGGATTTTGCTTTATGGAAGAAGAAAAAGGAGAATGAGCCGGCCTGGAGTTCTCCTTGGTCAGACGGTAGACCCGGCTGGCATATAGAATGTTCCGTAATGGCTAATACCCTTCTGGGGGAGACTCTAGATATACACGGAGGAGGAAAAGATTTGATTTTTCCTCATCACGAGAACGAAATTGCTCAGTCTCAGGCTTATTCAGAAAAGCCTTTCTCGCGTTTCTGGGTACATAATGGCCTTCTGAATATTAACTCTCAAAAGATGTCTAAATCAGTAGGGAATTTCTTGAAGCTTTCTCAGGCCATAGAAGAGTATTCTGCCGACAGCCTCAAACTGTTTTATCTCTCTACCACTTACAGTGCCCCTTTAGATTTTACCTTATCTAAAATGAGAGAGGTAGAACGAGTAAGAGAAAGACTGTCTTCTTTTCTCCAGCAGCTTGATAAAGTTGAAGGAGTAAGTTTTGAGTTTACCAATAAAAAGATATCTTCTTTATGGGATAAATTTGTTAGTTTTATGGATGATAATTTTAATCTGCCCCGTGCTCTCTCAGTCCTATTTGAACTCATAGAAGTTGTTAATACCAGTAAACAGGAAAGCAAAAATTTCTTTTTACAGGCCAAAGGGCTTCTCCGTCAAATCCTGGATGTTTTTTCTCTGTTTAAAGAAAAAAAAGAGTTACCGCCTGATTTTATAAAGTATATAGAAGAGAAAATTAAGCTGCGCCAAAGTCTCAGACAGGCCAAAGAATTTGCTGCGGCTGATGTTATAAGGGAAGAGTTAGCTAATAAAGGCATAATTCTGGAGGATAAACCGGATGGTACTACTGATTGGAGGATTAAATGAAAAGGAGACACTTATTTATAACCTTCGAGGGGGTTGAGAAAAGCGGCAAAAGTACTCATATTAAAAACGTGGAAAAGTTTCTCCTGCAGCGCAACCTTAAAGTTAAATCTTTTCGTGAGCCGGGTTCCACTAAGATTGGCGAAAAGATTAGACGTCTTCTGCTTACACCTGAGAACGATATGCATCCCTTTACTGAGTTTCTTCTTTACGCTGCGGCTCGCGCCCAATTTGTAAAAGAAGTACTGAGTAAAGCGTTAAAGACGTATGATGTTGTGCTTTCTGACCGTTTTTACGACTCAACCTTGGTTTATCAAGGTTATGCTTTAGGGTTGGGTCTTAAAGAGATAAAGCCTATAGTGGAATTTTTGTCTTTTTATATTAAGCCGGATTTGACTTTTATATTGGACAGTAGACCTGAAGAAACTTTAGCGGGAGCAAGAAAAAAAGACAGGATAGAAAGGCGCTCCTTAGAATTTCATCGCCGCGTTCGAAAAGGCTATCTGCTTTTAGCTAAGATGGAGCCTGAGAGGATAAAAATCATCCGCCGCCGCAGTAAAGAAGAAGTGGAGAAAGAAATTATCTCTTACATAGAGCGACTTATATGAGAATAGGTTCTCTTTCTAAAATAGAAGAGTATTTTAAGATTGTCTTTGAGAGGGGGAGGCTTGTTTCTTCCTATATATTTACAGGAGGAGGGGATAAATTTAGAATAGAAGAAGCTAAATTTCTCGCTAAGTTAGTTAATTGTACGGGAAATCCAAAGCCTTGTGGTTATTGCTCAGTTTGCCAAAAAATAGATGAAGGAATATACGGAGATGTTTTATTTATAGAGAGCGAAAAGAGGATAAGTATAGGAACTATAAGATATATACAAAAATTTGCATCTTTGAAGTCATTTTCTTCCCCCTATAAAGTAATTATAATAAATGAAGCCCAATATTTGACGCCGGAAGCTGCTAACGCTTTCCTCAAAATCCTGGAAGAGCCACCTTCTCATGTGATATTTATACTTTTAACCTCAGAATTGAGAAACATCTTGCCGACTATAATCTCACGTTGTCAGGTGGTCCGTCTTAAAATTAGACGAAGCGATAAGGAAAAATTTCTTAGTACCAGAGTAAACTTGTCCCTGGACCAAATAAGAGCATTGGCCACTTTAAGCGCATTAAAGTTGAAAGAAAGTGAGAAAATAGTAAAAAGCAGTTTATGGGCGAGAAGGAAGAGTATATTTGAGAAGCAAAAGTTTATTCGCCAGCTTTCTCCTAAAGGAAACGAAAAAAGAAAAGAGTTTTCTTTCTTATTACAGAGTGTGTTGTATTTTCTGCGCGATGTGCTTATAATTAAGCTTACAGGAGATGAAGAAAAAATAATCAGTCAGGATCTAAAAACTTATATTCGTGATTATTCTCGTCATTATGATGAAGAAGATTTAATTGAGAAACTGCAGCTTTTATTTGAAGTTTACAGTGAGCGAGAAAATATTAACCTCAATGTAGCGTATAATTTAGTAGGAGGACTTTTATGGAGAAGATAGCTTCGGTAAAGTTACGCGAGAGTGGTTCTATATATCACTTCCTTGTGAGTAACCAGGAGTTGAATGTGGGGGATTATGTATTGGTAGAGGCAGATCGGGGGATAGATTATGGTCAAATAGTTTCTTTAGACGAAAAAGATGCTGCTTCTACTCTTACTTCCGAGAGTCTTAAAAAGGTTATTCGCATAATGAGTACTGCGGATATGGCGCAAGTTAAAGAGAACAAAGCAAGGGCTAAGAGGGCTTTCAAGATTTGTGCGCGGAAAATAAAACAGTCTAATCTCAACATGAAGCTTATTGAGGCTGAATATACTTTTGACCGGGCTAAGATTATCTTTTATTTTACTTCTGCCAGCCGCGTAGATTTCCGTAATCTGGTAAAGGATCTAGCGCGCATCTTTAAAGTAAGAATTGAGATGCGTCAGATTGGGGCTAGAGACGAGACTAAGCTTTTTGGCGGTATAGGGCCTTGCGGGCGTCCTCTTTGCTGTACCTCTTTCCTGCATAAGTTTGAGCCGGTAAGCATAAAGATGGCTAAAGAGCAAAAGCTACCCCTTAATCCAGATAAAATCTCGGGGATGTGCGGACGATTTATGTGTTGTTTAGGGTATGAATATAAAATATATAAAGAGCTTAAAAAACTCTTTCCCCGCCGCGGACAATTTATTGATACACCGCAGGGAAAAGCAAAAGTCCTGAAGGTGGATGTGATTATGTCTCAGATTAAAGTAGAATACGAAGACGGTCGGACCGAAGCTATAAAATACGATGTCTAGGGGAGTTTATATTACTACACCTCTTTATTATGTAAATGCTTCTCCCCATATCGGCCATGCTTATACTAATGTCATATCTGATACTTTAGCCCGCTATTTCAGACTGGAAGGAGAGGAGGTCTTTTTTCTCACCGGCACGGACGAACACGGCCAGAAGGTGAAAAATGCTGCCTTGGCCGAGGGCAAAGAAGTAAAAGAGTTTACAGATAATATTGTTGATAATTTCATTGCTCTCTGGAGAAAGCTAAATATAAGTTATGACGATTTTATTCGTACTACTCAAGCCCGCCACGTAAAAGTAGTGAAAGAAGCACTGATACGCCTTCATAAGAGAGGTGATATTTACCTGTCTGTCTATAAGGGATTTTATTGTATGCCCTGTGAGTCATTCTGGCTTGCTTCTCAGCTGAAGGAGGGCAAGTTTTGTCCCGACTGCGGCAGAGAAGTGGAAGAGGTAGAAGAAAAAAACTATTTTTTTCGCCTCTCTCGTTACCAGGACTGGCTGCAGAGATTTCTTAAGTCTAATCCCGGTTTTATCTTTCCTGATTACCGTTATAATGAAGTGCTAAGTTTTGTAGAAAATAGCAGACTTTCTGATTTATGTATTAGCCGCCCCAAGTCCCGCGTTGACTGGGGGATTGAAATTCCTTTCGACAAAAACTATGTTACCTATGTATGGTTTGATGCTTTGCTGAATTATATAAGTGCCGCCGGCGCTTTTTTTGACGAAGAACGTTTTTCTCGCTTATGGCCGGCAGAGGTGCATTTTATTGGTAAAGATATTCTGCGCCAGCATGCAGTTTATTGGCCGATAATGCTGAAAGCTTTGGGTCTGGAGATGCCTAAGAGAGTTGTTGCTCACGGCTGGTGGCTGGCAGGAGAAGAGGGGAAAGATAAAATATCAAAATCCAAAGGTAATGTAGTGGGTCCGGATGAGCTGATAGATGAATTTGGTTCGGATGCGTTGAGGTTTTTCCTCTTGCGCGAGGTGCCATTGGGATTAGACGGTAAATTTTCCCGCCGCGCTCTTATTCTGCGTATTAATTCTGACCTGTCCAACGACTGGGGGAATTTGGTTTTTAGAAGCCTGAATATGCTGGCTAAATATTTTCACTCCCGCCTGCCGGAAGCTAAAAAGAGCATGCCTTCCCGCTATATATCTATCCATCAGAATCTTTATTCTCAATACCAGAAGAATATGAAAAGAGCAAATTTTACCCGCGCCTTAGAAGAAGTCTGGAAGTTAATTACTGCCGCCAATAAATCTATCGAGGAAGAAAAACCCTGGCAGTTATATAAAGATAAAAAAACAGATGAGCTTAGTTATTTTATTTACCATCTCTTTGAGGCAATCAGAGTAGCTTGTTTATTTTTATATCCTTTCCTGCCTTCTTCTTGTAGAGATATCTACCGGCGTTTTACCGGAAAGGATATACTCACCCGTCCCCTTAAGGAAGCTATTGAATGGGGCAGTCTTGAGGCAGGCCAGCTTATAGACAAAGGTAACCCTTTATTCCCGCGCTTTGATGTTGATTGATGTTCATACCCATCTAAATAATGTGCGTTTCTCTCGTGATTTATCTGCTGTGGCAGAGCGCCTAAAAGAGTCTGAAGTATTTGCAGTGGTTGATTCTTCTACTAATCTGGAGGAGAGCAAAATATCCCTGGAACTGAGCCACCGCTACCCTTTTATTTTTTCCAGTCTCGGTTTTCACCCCTTTTACGCCGCAGACTTTGATTTTTCTCTTATTGAGACCTACCGCGGCTTTATTAAGTCGTCTCCTAAAGTAATTGCTATAGGAGAAATTGGATTAGACGTGAAAGCCGCTGTGCCTTTAGCTCGCCAAATGGATGTATTTAAGAGCTTTTTGCAGTTAGCAAAGGAATTTAACCTTACCGCCGTTATCCATAACCGCGGCTTTAAAGATACTATTTTAGATGTTATTTCTGAAATAGGGCCCCAAAGAGTTGTCTTTCACTGCTTTTCTCAGGATAAGGAGTTCTTGGAGAAGGTAACAGCTAAGGGCTATTTTGTTTCCTTTGCCGGAAATATTACGTTTAAGAATGCTATTTTGATAAAAGAAGCAGCTATGGCTGCCCCTTTAGATAAGCTGTTGGTTGAGACAGATGCGCCTTTTTTGGCTCCCCAGATTATCCGCGGCAAGAGAAATGAGCCTGTATATGTAAAAGAGGTAATAAAGGAAATAGCCTCGCTTAAAAAAACAGAAAGAGATTATTTAGAAAAAGTGCTGGAGGATAATTTCCGCAAAGCTTTTGCTTATGAAGGTTAAATCTATTCTTTTTGCCAGAAACAGACTTTTTATTTTAGACCAGACTTCTCTTCCTCAAAAAGAAAAATTCGTGGAGATTACCTCTATCAAAGAGGCCTATTCAGCCCTTAAAAAACTGAAAGTAAGAGGGGCTCCTTTAATCGGTGTCTTTGCCGCTTATGCTCTTTATGTATCGGTAAAAAACATTGCTGATTCTAAAAAGCTCTTGAAAAAACTAAAAAGCAATGCCTCTCTTTTAAAAGCGGCCCGCCCGACAGCCGTAAACCTCTTTTGGGCAATAGAGAGAATGCTTGAGACTGCAACTAAAGTTTCCGGCTCGGCTCCTGAAATTAAAAAAGCCCTTCTTCAGGAAGCAAAAAGCATTCACCTCCAGGACCAGAAGCTTTGTGAAAATATTGCCCGCTTTGGAGTGCGGCTTATAAGTAAGAAAGACGCAATTCTTACTCACTGCAATACCGGCTTTTTAGCCACTGCGGGCATAGGCACAGCTTTGGGGGTAATTTACCGCGCTTTTGACAAATATGGCGATATTAAGGTCTATGTCGATGAGACGCGGCCGCTTCTGCAGGGAGCGCGTCTTACCGCCTGGGAGCTTAAAAAATACGGAGTGCCGGCAGTTTTAATTTCTGACAATATGGCAGGCTTTCTTATGCAGAAGAAAAAAATAAACAAAATTATCGTAGGAGCTGACCGCATAACTAAGAAGGGGGATGTGGCCAATAAAATCGGCACCTATTCTTTAGCAGTACTGGCTCGTTACCACCGCATCCCTTTTTATGTAGCCGCGCCTTTTTCCAGTTTTGATTTGAATTTAAAAAAGGGAGAAGATATTCCCATTGAGCAAAGAAAAGAGGAAGAGGTAAAGATGGTCTTGGGAAAATGCCCTCTGGCGCCCTCCGGAATAGAGGTGTGGAATCCCGCTTTTGATGTAACGCCGGCTTCTCTTATCAGCGCTATAATTACTGACAGAGGCATAATTTATCCGCCTTTGGGGAGGAATATCAGAAAAATTATAAATCCTCACACCTCGTAGGTGTGAGAGATAGGTGTGAGAGAGATATAATTATGTTATTATGTCAGGATGTCTCTATCGTTTAATTTTGATAAAAACTTATGCTTCTGATTGAGAGCGGGAGAGTGAGAATAATTTGCTGAGCCGCTGTATAAATTTAATGTGTTCTTTCAGTAAGGCTGCCTGTAATAAATTTATGCAGGAGGCTGGAGATAAAAGTCTGGTAGGGCAAACCTTCTTCGACAGCTTTCTTCTGTATATGGATAAGGTCTCGTTCGGAGATGCGAATATTTATACGTTTATTTTTTTGCAGTGTGGATTTAGCATATTCGCGGTATTTAGCAACTTCTTTTTTTATGTTTGGAATAGAGGAAAAACGGCCTTTTTCGTAAGCATTTAGAATCTCTTTCTCTTCTCTGTTGAGTTTCATATTTATCGCCTCCTTAAATATTTTTTAGTAGCCTTGCGGCTAGGTATGATTGTTTTTAGATAAATTATTTCATTGTTTTCAATAAAAGGCACTAGATAGGCGTAATTATCAATATTAACTATAAACATTTTCTGATTCGGATATTTGTTTTGATTGGGATGAAGGACAATATCAAGCACGAAGCCATTAGCGATATAGAAAACCACTTCTTCGAAAGAAATACCCCTGTCGCGTTTCAGCCTTTTATTCTTTTCCTCATCCCAATCAAATAATTTCATGTGCACTAAACTATACCATATTGTATGCCTTTTGTCAACACTTTAAAATGTTGAGCAATATTATTCTCACATTCGCACGAATGAGAGAATAAGGTTTAGTAGTAATAATAAGTTTTGTTTTTTGGGATTCTTCTTGCCCAAAGTATCCTAGCCTTACCGGATTAAGAAACAAGTTGAGAAATTAGATAGACTCTCCTTCTAATGCAACATTTAAGGACAGTCCTATTTGGTTGCCGGCCCAAATCGTAACCGTGTGTCCATTCCTGAACTGGATTTTGATGTCAGACCATCTTGTTCCGTCAGGCGTTGGGAAATGCACCATGCCGCCGGAACCAGGC
>JAGGSQ010000029.1 GCA_021159015.1 Candidatus Omnitrophota bacterium
TTGTCTGCGGATTCAATCCTTTGGCAGTTTTCTTTTATTATGCTTTTTTAAAAGCAGGGAGCGAAGTGAGGTTTCTTTTAGAAAAGGGCGATTCTTATGGGAAACTTTCCGAGTTTGTGTTTGCCTATCGTAACAAAAAAGAAAAACTTAAACTCATGCAAGTTGATTCGGGAGATAACTTTGTGCCACATTTGGTACTTTTATTTTCTCACGCTTATCGCACTTCAGAAGTTTGCCGTTTAATTAAACCTTTCTGCAATGAGAATGCTTATATTGTCTCTTTTCAGACCGGAATCTCCCATTTTGATATTATTGCTGGTATCCTGGGAGAAGATAATCTTGCTTTGGGAATTAGTAATCATGTTATCTGGCCTGTAGCAGATGATGTTTTTAGATATATTAGCGGAGGCGCGACTTTCATTGGACGCCGCGACCGTAAAAATACCTTGGCTCTCAAGAAAATAAGACAAATGTTTCCTCCTCTTGTAAACGTTAAAATATCTCGTAATATAAATTCTCTCATTTGGTCGCAGTTAGTTATTCGTACCGCTATTGACGGTTGGGGTGCAGTTTTACATTTTAAAAGGGGTAAATTGATAAATAATAGTTATTCGCGTACTTTGGTAAGAATGACTTTAGCAGAATCGGAAAGAATAGCTCGGCGTAAAAGGATAAAATTGTCTTACGAGGACGCTTTTGCCAAAACAGAAGGTCTGTGTGAGGCTACGCCTGAGGTAGGTTCTTACTTTCTGTGGGATTTAGAGAAAGGAAGAAAAACAGAGGTTGATTATCTCAATGGTTTTATCTATAGCCTAGGACAAGATTTGAATATTCCTACTCCTCTTAATTTTATTCTTTATCAAGCAGTGAGAGCTTTAGAGAAGTGATTTACGAAGACAGAGAAGAAAGTTATATAGAGAAAAAAGCTAAAAAGACACAAGGAGATACTTTTTTACCTTCTCAGATAGATACAGGTATATTGCAAATATTTCCTTACGAATATCCTCAGAGAGCTATAGTTATTGAACATACAACAGAGGAATTTACTTCTATCTGTCCCTTTTCTGGCTTGCCTGATTTTGGCCGTATAACTATTCGTTACTCTCCTCGTAAAAGCTGCCTTGAGCTTAAGTCTCTTAAATATTATCTCTTTGCTTTTCGGCAAGTGAAGATATTTAACGAACATGTGGTAAATAAAATCTTGGATGATTTGGTAAAAGCAGTCAAACCACGCTGGATGGAAGTTATAGGTGAGTTTACTTCTCGCGGCGGGATAGAAAATAAAGTTGTAGCTACCTACCATCCTTCTCGTAGAAGACAATGACGAATAGAGATATCGCATCTATCTTCGTAAAAATGGCTAAGATTCTGGAGCTAAAAGGAGATAATCCTTTTAAAGTTAGAGCTTATTTGCGCGCCGCCAGAAGCATAGAAGCTCTTAATTCTGAACTCTCAGAGCTGATAGAGAAAGGAGAAGACTTAAAAAAAATAGAGGGAATTGGAAAAGAGATTGAAGCTAAGATAAAAGAGTTAATTGGGACGGGACACCTTTCTGCTTACGAGAAAGCTAAAAAGGGTATTCCTTCTTCTTTATTGGGGCTTTTGGAAATTCCTGGTTTAGGTCCGAAAACAGTAGCTGCTCTTCATAAAAAGCTGGGTATAAAGGATGTAAATGGCCTGGAGGCAGCCGCCCGTAAAAATAAGTTAATAGGCATAGCCAATATTAGAGAAAAGGCGCAGGCTAATATATTGAAGGGCATAGAGATTCTGCGCCGCGGACGGGAAAGGATTCCTTTGAAGACAGCTTTTAGCATCGCCGAGGAACTAAAAAGTTATCTGGCTGTCTCCTCAGCGGTGGAAAAGATAGAGATAGCCGGTTCTTTACGCCGCCGCAAGGAAACAATAGGGGATATTGACATCCTGATAGCTTCTTCACGCCCCCAAGAAGTAGGGAAAAGATTCTTAGCTTATCCTCATATAAAAAAAGTTTTAGCAGAGGGAGAGACAAAATATTCTTTTATTACTTCTTTTAATCTCCAGGTTGACTTGAGGATAGTAGATAAAAGGAGTTTCGGCGCGGCTCTTTTATATTTTACCGGTTCAAAGGACTTTAACATTTCTTTACGCCGCATAGCCCAGGAACAAGGCTATAAAATAAATGAATACGGCATATTCTCTTTGGGGCCTTCTTTGAAAAAGTTAGGAGGAGAAAAAGAGAAAGAAATTTTTAATTTTCTCAAGATGCGATATATTCCTCCTGTATTGAGAGAAGACCGCGGTGAAATAGAATTAGCCTTAAAAGGACAATTGCCTCTTTTGGTAAAACCCAAAGATGTCAAAGGAGATTTGCATGTCCATTCCAATTACAGTGACGGAGAAAGTTCTTTGGATGAGTTGGCGCGTAAAGCTCAAGAGCGAGGTTATAGATATTTGGCCGTTTGCGACCATTCACAGAGTCTCAAGGTGGCAGGGGGTCTGGATAAAAATAGAGTGAAAGAAAAAGAAGAAGAGATAAAAAGACTTAATAAAAAATTTCGTAATTTCCGTCTTCTTTTTGGCAGTGAAGTTGATATTCTTTCTGATGGTAAACTTGATTATCCTCCTGCGGTACTAGAACGTTTTGATATTGTAATTGGCGCTATTCATACCGGTTTCAAACAGTCAAAAAAACAACTTACTAAAAGGATAATCTCAGCTATCAAAAGCGGTTATGTTCATATCATAGCCCATCCTACAGGGCGTCTTTTTGGGGTACGAGATGCTTATGAATTAGACTTTGAGAAGATTATACAGGCTGCCTTAGATTACAATGTAGCGCTGGAAATTAATTGTTATCCTCAACGTATGGATTTAGATGATATAAAAGCAAGAGCCGCCGCAGAAAAAGGAGTAGTACTTTCTTTAGGAACTGATGCGCATTGTCTGGAGCACATGGATGCTCTAGATTTTGGAATTTCTCTGGCTCAACGGGGATGGTTAGGGAAAGATAATCTTATAAATACATTGTCTCTCAAGAAACTTTATCAATGGCTTTCTTTAAAAAGGTAGTTATCTTCGCAACGTTTTTTGCCCTCTCCGGCTGTTTTGATCACCCTCGCCTTTATAAAAAAACCAGACTCCTTATGGGAACTTTTGTAGAAGTTACTGCTGCGTCCCCAGAAGTAATTAATTTTGCGTTCTCGTTTATGGAAAAATTATCTAAAAGACTTAATGGTTATTATCCTGACTCAGATATTTATCGTTTAAATAAAAACGCCGGGTGTAAAGCAGTAAAAGTTAGTCCCCAGACTATAGAAATTCTAATTTTGAGCCGCAAGATGTATGAATTAACTGAGGGTGTGTTTGATGTATCCGCAGGGAGAATAATAAAATTCTGGAAACAAATGATGCGAAAGGAGAAACTAAAAAAATTGCCTCCTTTATCAGAAATAAAAAAGATAGCTTCTTATAAAGGCATAAAAGAAATAAGAATAGATGCTCAGAATTTAGAAGTTTTTATTAAGAACGAAAATATAAGGTTGGATTTAGGAGGAATCGCCAAAGGTTACATTGTAGATAAAACTATAGAGGCATTAAAGAAGAAGGGGGTTAAGTCTATTTTAATTAATGCCGGTGGAGATATATATGCTCTGGGTAATAATCCTCAAAAGGGAAAACCATGGAAAGTAGGAATTAGGAATCCTCAGAATCCTCGTCAGATAGTCAATGTTATTGCCTTATCTGATGCTGCTATTGCTACCTCAGGAGATTCAGAACAATTTTTTACTTGTTGCGGGAAGATTTATTCCCATATAATAGACTTAAAAAGCGGCCTCCCAGTAGAGAAAAGAAAATTTGTAAGTGTTAGCGTAATTGCTCCTAATCTGACCACAGCCGACGGTCTGGCTACCACTCTTTTTATTCTAGGGCGTGACAAAATTCCTGTGTTTTTAGCCCAACGTCGTTCTAATTTTAGAGTATTTGTAGTCGAAGGAGAAAAAGATAATGTTCATATTTATCAGTTTGGAGAAGGATTTTAATAAATAGTTAACTGAAGAGCAAAAACCTTTTAATAGAGCTTTAAAGTGCTTGATATAATTTGTTGATTTGTTATAATTTACATCTATATAGCGGGCCCGTAGCTCAGTCGGTTAGAGCAGCTGACTCATAATCAGTTGGTCCGGGGTTCGAGTCCCTGCGGGCCCAAAAACTTTGTTCTTTAAATAGGCGGCAGGTTTAAAGGACTGCCCGGACCAACAAAGGGAGCTTGAGGGAAAAAGTTTCCCTCAAAAAAGCTTTCTCTTCTTCAGAAAGGAAGAGAGTGACAGCGAAGCGTCAGAGAGGGAAACCTTGGTTTCCCTTAATGAGGAGCGTAAGCGACGGTCCGGGGTTCGAGTCCCTGCGGGCCCAGAAACTTTGTTCTTTAAATAGGCGGTAGGTTTAAAATACCGCCCGGACCAACAAAGGGAGCTTGAGGGAAAAAGTTTCCCTCAAAAAAGTAAACTTCTTTAGGCTATTCGTGCAGGGGTAACAGCGAAGCTTGTTTTTCCTTCTTGTTTTACTTACAAAGCGAAGCGTCAAAGGGGGACAGCGTCCCCTTGAGGAGCGTAAGCGACGGTCCGGGGTTCGAGTCCCTGCGGGCCCAGAGAAAAGCGTTCTTTTAAAGATACAAACCGTAGATTTTAGTATTTTTAAATAAAATTGCGGGCACATAGCTCAGTTGGTTAGAGCGCTACGCTCACATCGTAGAGGTCGCCTGTTCGAATCAGGCTGTGCCCAATTGTAAAGAAAATGGAACTAAAAGAAGAAATAGCCAAACTCATTCGATTACAGGAAATTGATTCCGAGATTTTTAAATTGCGAGAAATTAAAGATAAAGAAAAGCCCCGTCTTTTAGAAGAAATAAAAAACAGATTTGAAGAGAAGAGGGTAATGGTTAAAGAAAAAGAGGAAGAAATAAAGAATATCCAGCTTAGAAAGAAAGAGAAAGAGATGGATTTGGCTTCTAAAGAAGAGGGAGTAAGAAAAGCTCAGGGACAGCTTTATCAGCTCAAAACTAACCAGGAATATCATGCTAAGCTAAAAGAAATTTCTTTCCTGAAAGCTGATATCTCTGTGATTGAAGAGGATATATTAAATATTCTGGAAGACTTAGAACGCGCAGACAGAGAGCTGGCAGAAAGAAATTCTTTTCTAAAAAGAGAAGAAGAAGCATATCTAAAAGAGAAACAGAAGATAAAAGAGGAAATTAAAGAAATCGAAGCTAAGATAAATAATTTAGAAGCAAAGAGAAAGAGATTGACCGAGACCGTAGATAAAAAAATTCTGGAGCGCTACGAATATCTTCTTAAGAACCGTAATGGTTTAGCTATTGTTCCTCTGAAAGATGGAGTATGCGGTGGATGTTTTATGGACTTGCCGCCAGAAGTAATTAATCGCATTAAGCAGTATAAAGATATTATCTTTTGCGAGATGTGCGCTCGCATGCTTTATCTGGAGGAAGATTTTGGGCTTTGAGATATTTGCAGACGGCTCTTCTTTAGGAAATCCCGGTCCTGCGGGTCTCGGAGTGGTAATATATAAAAATAAGACGTTAATTAAGAAAATTTCCCTATCTTTAGGGGAAGCTACCAATAATATTGCCGAATACGCTGCTCTTTTAGTAGCTTTAGGAGAAGCGATATCTTTGAAAAGTGCAGAAAAAGAAAAGATTAATATTTATATGGATAGCACTCTGGTGGTAAATCAGTTGAAGGAGAAATTTAAAGTAAAAAATCAATCTCTTAAGCCTTTTTTTACTATAGCCCGGCATATGCGGAAACTGGTTCCTAATTGCGAAATTTTATTCCGTCGGCGGGAAGAAAACCGTTTAGCGGATAAATTAGCAAAAGTTGCCGCCGAGAATGTTAGAGGCAACTTTTCTTCTCAATTGGAATTGTTAAGATAGGAGGTAAAGATGAGTGGTCATTCTAAATGGGCTGGTATAAAACATAAGAAAGCAGCACAAGATGCCAAGCGAGGTAAAATTTTTACAAAGATAATTCGTGAAATCACAGTAGCAGCGCGAGAGGGAGGGGGTAATCCTGATACAAATGCTGCTTTACGCACTGCTATAGACAGGGCTAAAGCTGTCAATATGCCTTCTGATAATATTGAGAAAGCAATTAAAAGAGGTACAGGAGAGCTGCCCGGTGTTAATTATGAGACAGCTATCTTTGAAGGATACGGACCAGGAGGAGTGGCAATCTTGGTCGAAACTCTTACTGACAACAAAAATCGCACTTCAGCAGAAATAAGGAATATATTCTCCAAACGTGGTGGCAATATGGCGGGTTCTGGAAGTGTAGCTTGGCTGTTTACAAAGAAAGGTTATATCTTAATTGACAGGAGTAAGACAACAGAAGATGAGCTTTTTTCTTTGGTAATCGATGCGGGGGCAGAAGATATTAGGCAGGAGGGCTCTAACTTTGAAATAATTACCAATCCTAAAGATTTTGAGAATGTAAAAAATGTACTTAAGTCTAAAAATCTTGAGTGGGATATGGCTGAGATAACCATGTTGCCGAATTCTTATGTGAAAGTAACTGGCCCTGAGGCGAAACAGCTTTTGTCTCTGGTAGAGGCATTGGAAGAACATGACGATTGTCAGCATGTTTATGCTAATTTCGACATCCCCGATGAAGAGTTAGAGAAAATCGCAGGGGATAGCAAATAAAAATTGTGTCAGATTCAGAATCTTCCTTGGTAATAGGGGTAGATCCAGGACTGCAGGCGAGCGGCGTAGTTTTAGCTAAAATTAATTTTCGTGGCGAAGCGGAAATTATGAGCTGGGAGGAAATAAAAACTAAAGGTGCGTGGTTGCTTTCTCGTCGTATAGCTTATATTTATGCCCACATTAAAAAAATAATAAATAAAACGCATCCTGAGATTATGGCTATTGAGAAAATTTATTCTCACTATCGCCATCCTTATACTGCTTCTTTGTTAGCCCATGCGCGCGGGGTAATTATTTTAGCCGCCGAGGAAGTAGGCGTCAAAATAGTGGAATTTTCTAATACACATATAAAAAAGGCAGTGCTGGGAAGGGGTAATTCTTCAGCGGTACAGTTACGTAAAATGGCGGCATACTTAGCCGGCAGAGATATACCTTTTTCCTCTCAGCATCTGACGGATGCCTTGGCGTTGGTCCTGGCGTTTGCTCATACAAAAAAAGTAGGTCTTAAATACTTATGATTGTTAAGATAAAAGGGAAATTATTAAGAAAAGAGAAAGATAGAGTCCATTTGGGAGTGGGAGGGCTGGTTTATGAAATATTGATTTCTGAATATACTTATGAACATCTTAAGTTATCGGTTAATAACGAGCTGCAAGAATTTGTTATTTACGAATATATGCAGGCAGATAGTAACCGTATTTATCCCGTATTTATTGGATTTTTAAACGAGCTGGAGAAAGAGTTTTTTGAAATGTTTATAAAAGTTTCTGGCATAGGCCCTAAAGCAGCGCTGAGAGCTTTTAGACGTCCTCTAACAGAAATTGCCCGCGCCATAGAAGAGGGAGATATTAACTATCTTAAAAGTCTTCCTTCTATTGGATTGCAAAGAGCGAAAAATATTGTAGCTTTCTTACAGGGAAAGATTGGCCGCTTTCTTTTAATTAAGGAGTCTACGGCAACCGCAATGCCAAAGACAGATAAAGAGGAGCTTAAGTCTGAAGCCGTAGAGGTTCTATTGCAACTTCAATATAAGAAAAGAGAAGCCAAAGAGATGGTAGATAAGGCTCTAAAAAGCAACATTCGTATTGAGAGTCTGGAGGAGCTATTGAATGAAATTTATCGCCAGAAGAACATCAGAGCTTATGGATAAGAGAAAATTGAAGTCCATAGTGGAATCTTTACTTTTTGTGAATGAGAATCCGCTTTCTGTGGCAGAAATTGCCAAGTTGTTAAATGCAGAAAGAGGTTTGATTAAGGAAGTAATTGAAGAACTTAAAAGTAATTATGCAGAGCGTCAGGCAGGAATCGAGATTATTACGGTAGCCGGCGGCTATCAAATGTGTTCTGCTAAATATAATGCTGAGTGGGTAAAAAAGTTTTATAAAGATAAGTTTAAACAGCGGCTCTCTAATGCCGCGCTGGAAACATTGGCTATTATTGCCTACCGTCAACCGGTGACTAAACTGGAGATTGAGTCTATTCGGGGAGTTAACAGTGACGGTGTGGTACGTAGTCTTTTAGAGATTGGTCTAATTAAGATTAGCGGACGCAAGGAAGTTATTGGGCGTCCGTTCTTATACAGCACTACTAAAAAATTCCTGGAGCATTTTGGTCTTAATTCTTTGAGAGACCTGCCCGATTTAAATGAAGGAGGGGTATTTAGTGATGGACTTAAAGAAATTACGTCGGCAAATAGACAGGATTGATTTAAAAATTCTGGAGTTGCTCAATCAGCGTGCCAGAATTTCGCTGGAGATAGCCCGTCTTAAAAAGGCGCGCGGCATGTCTCTTTATTCTCCTACCCGTGCCAAAGAAGTCCTGGATAATGTTGTGAAGCACAATACAGGCTTGATTCCGGCTGATATTTTAGAGTCAGTTTTTACACAAATTACTTCTTTTTCTTTAGCCTTAGAGCGCCAGTTTAAAGTGGCTTACTTAGGTCCTGAGGCTAGTTTTACCCATTTGGCCGCCATTAAGAAATTCGGTGATAAAGTAGGCTTCATTTCTTGCGAAGGCATAGGAGAGGTTTTTAAGAAAGTAGAACTGAAGGAAGCGGAATTCGGAGTAGTTCCCGTAGAAAATTCTATAGAGGGCATGGTAAATCATACTCTGGATATGTTTATTACTTCTGAGCTTAATATATGTTCTGAAATAGTATTACGTATTGAGCATTGCCTCTTGGCGAATATCTCTTTAAATAAAATTAAGAAAGTATACTCTCATCCTCAGGTTTTTTCTCAATGCCGGCGGTGGCTCCAAAAGAATCTTCCTCAAGCCGAATTAATTCCTACTTCTACTACTTCTAAAGCTGCTGCGTTGGTTAGGAAGAAAAAAGACGCTGCTTGCATTTCTTCTGCTGCAGCCGCAGCTATTTATCATCTTAATATAGTAAAGAGAGGCATAGAGGATTTTTCAGACAATGTTACCAGGTTTCTGCTTATTGGTATTTGTCGTACCACACCTACAAAATCAGATAAAACTTCGCTGCTTTTTTCTGTAAAAGATAAAATAGGGGCTCTTCATGACATGCTTGTGCCTTTTAAGGAAGAGAAGATAAACCTTACCAGAATTGAGTCACGTCCTTCTAAGAGAAAAATGTGGGAGTATTATTTCTTTGTAGACTTAGAAGGCCACATAGAAAATCAGAAAATTAGAAAAGCGATTGCAAAGCTAAAGCGTAAGTGTAATTTTCTTAAGATTTTAGGGTCTTATCCTAAAGACGATGTGGGTAGAGGCAAATAAAAATTTGGCGGATATACCGCGTTATAAGCCGGGACTTCCCATAGAGGAAGCCAAAAGAAAGTTGAAGTTGAAGAGGGTAGTTAAGCTTGCTTCTAATGAAAATCCTTTTTCGCCTTCACCTCTGGTAGTAAGAGAAATCAGAAAGTATGCCGCCAATATTAATCGCTATCCGGAAAGTAATTGCTTTTATCTACGGCGGGCAATATGCCGCAAAATGAGAATAAAAGAATCTCATATTATCTTTGGCAATGGCTCTGATGAGATTATAACTTTAGCTTTGAGAGCATTTGTAAGGGAAGGAGATGAAGTTATCATTGGTGAGCCAACTTTTCTTATTTATAAGATACAATCTCTTGCCTGCGGGGCACGGTTGGTAATTGTCCCTCACAAAGAGTATACTTATGACTTAAATAGTATTAAGAAGAAAATAACCCCACGTACAAAAATTATCTTTATTGCTAATCCTGAAAATCCTCTAGGTACTTATATTAATTCGCAACGGGTAAGAAATTTTCTCGAGAGTGTGCCCTCCTCGGTCCTGGTTTTTTTTGATGAAGCGTATTTTGAGTTTGCACCTTCTGATTTCCCTCGCACGTTAGAGTTTATCAAAAGAGGGAGAAAAAACATAATATTTACCAGGACATTTTCTAAGGCTTATGCCTTAGCAGGATTGCGTATAGGATATGGCATAGCTTCAAGAGAGATAATTGAGAATTTGCAGAAAGTTCGGGAGCCTTTTAATGTAAATAGTTTGGCTCAAAAAGCAGCACTAGCAGCAATGCAGGATGGAAAGTGGCTGAGAAAAATCATAGATTATATAAAAAATGAAAAAAAGTTTCTTTACCATTCTTTAGATAAAATAGGCCTTTTTTATATTAGGAGTGCGACAAACTTTATTATTATAAGTACCTTGCCCCGTAAGAATGTTGCCTCTTTACTTCTTAAGAAAGGGGTTATTGTAAGAGATATGTCGAACTGGGGGATGAGGGGATTTATTCGTGTCAGCGTAGGTAAAAGGAGAGAAAATTTAGCGTTTTTGAAAGCATTGAAGGAAATATGGCCGGTTAAAAAGAGAGATTATGCTAAGAGGAGGAAAAAATGATAATCGTTCTAAAACCTGATGCTACAGAGAAAGATATCGAACATATAAAGAAAAGAGTAGAAAGTTTTGGCCTAAAGACAATGATTTCTCGCGGCACAGAGAGGACTATCATTGGCGTAATTGGGCCGGAGGATATATTGCGTTCCCAACCTCTGGAAGCTTTCCCCGGGGTAGAAAAAGTAATGCCTGTTTTGGCTCCTTATAAACTTGTCTCGCGCGATTTTAAACCTCAGGATTCTGTTATAAAGATAAAGGGAAAGCTGGAGATAGGTGGTAAAAAAATTGTAGTAATTGCGGGTCCTTGTTCTATTGAGTCGGAAGAACAATTGAGAGAAGTAGCCACTCAAGTTAAAGCGGCAGGGGCAAGGATTTTACGAGGGGGAGCTTTTAAACCCCGCACTTCGCCTTATAGCTTTCAGGGATTAGGAGAAGAAGGATTGAAGATATTGAAACGCATAGGAGACGAAGTGGATATGATTACAGTTACAGAAGTTATGGATCCCCGTGATGTAGAATTGGTAAGCCGTTATGCGGATATCTTGCAGATCGGAGCTAGGAATATGCAGAATTTTAATCTTTTGAAAGAAGTAGGTAAGACTAAAAAGCCGGTTGTTCTCAAACGGGGCCTTAGCGCTACCATTAAAGAATTTCTTATGAGTGCTGAATATATTCTTTCCGAAGGAAATTTAAATGTCATCCTGTGTGAGCGGGGTATAAGGACTTTTGAAGACTATACTCGTAATACTTTAGATATCAGCTGTGTGGCAGTAGTCAAGAATCTTTCTCATCTTCCCATAATAATTGATCCTTCCCATGCCAGTGGAAAATGGAATTTGGTTGCGCCTTTGTCTAAGGCTGCCATAGCGGTAGGTGCAGATGGAATCATGGTAGAAGTTCATCCTCGTCCTGAAGAGGCTCTTTCCGATGGTCCTCAGCAGCTTCTGCCGGAGAAATTTTCTCAATTAATGGAGGAACTAAGAGAAATAGCGAAAGTTTGCAAAAGAAGCATATGAGATTTAAAAAAGTTGCCATTGTAGGATTGGGGCTTATTGGCGGTTCGATAGCTAAAGCTATTAAAAAATATCATCTGGCTTCTTCTTTGTGGGGTTTAGCACACACTTCTCTTTCTTTGAACAAGATAAAAAAACTTTCTCTTTTTGATCGTTTGACGCTGAATCTGGAAGAGGCAGTCAGAGGCGCAGAATTGGTGATTCTAGCTGTACCAACATTGGCAATCAGAGAATACATAGTTAAATTGAGCGGTAAATTATCAGATAAATCTTTAGTTATTGACGTCGGCAGTGTAAAGAAACCCATAGTTAAAGCGGGAAGCAAGTTTTTAAAAAGTAAGTTTGTAGGAACTCATCCTCTATCTGGTTCAGAAAAAAAAGGCATAAATGAGGCCCGTGCCGATCTTTTTAAGAATTCTTTAGTAATAATTGTTCCTTCTCGTCATAAAACTAGTACTCAGAAAGCAGCATTATTTTGGCGTAGTTTGGGGGCAAAAGTGAAGTTTGTAGGTGCAGAAAAACATGACAAAATTATGGCATTTACTTCGCATCTGCCACATTTGATAGCTTTTTCTCTGCTAGAGTCTCTTCCGGAGAATTTTCTCAAATATAAAGCCGGCTCCCTGCGTGATATAACACGGGTGGCTGCTTCATCGGCACTGCTTTGGTATGATATCTTCAGTGACAATTTTGCCAATATAAAATTGGCCTTTGACAGATTTGTAAAATCTTCCCGTCAGATAATGGGTTATGTTAAGGCGGCAGATAAACAGCGTTTTCTCAAACTGGTTGAGAGAGCTAACAGAAAGGCTTTGCGATGATAGTAGCAATAGACGGTCCTGCCGGCAGCGGCAAGAGTACCATTGCTAAGATTCTGGCAGAAAGATTAGGAGCCCTCTATATTGATACGGGTGCTATGTATAGGGCACTTACTTATAAAGTCTTGACTTCAGACATAGACCTGCAAGATAAAGAGAAAATATATGAAATAGCCAGAAATACTAAACTTGATTTTGTAAAGAAAGGCAGCACTTATCATATCCTTCTTGATGGTAAAGATGTAAATGAAGAGATAAGAAAACCAGAAGTTAGCGCCAAGGTATTTTATGTAGCTGATTATCCTAAAATAAGAGAGATTATGGTCTTTCTTCAGCGAAAGTTATCAACAAACGAGAGTGTAGTAATTGAAGGTCGGGACACAACTACCGTTGTTTTCCCGGAGGCAAAGTATAAATTCTTTTTAGATGCAGAGTTTTCTGAAAGAGTCAGAAGAAGGCAAAGTGACCTTTTGAATAAAGGGATAAAAATTAGCTGGAGAGAATTATCTCAATCTTTGGCAGAACGAGACAGAAAGGACAAAACCCGTCCCGTAGGGGCATTGAAACAGGCACCCGGGGCAATTTATATTGATACCACAAAATTGTCTATTGAAGAGGTTGTAAATAAACTTCTAGAAATTATCAATAAGAAAGATGTCTGAAGATATTAGAAACTTTTGTATCATAGCTCACATTGACCATGGAAAATCTACTTTAGCTGACCGTTTTCTAGAGATTGGCGGGGCTATTACCAGAAATGAAGCTTCTACTTCTCAAGTTCTGGACAGTATGGATTTAGAAAGGGAGAGAGGAATAACTATAAAAGCGAAAGCGGTAAGATTAAATTACAAATCTAAGGACGGCCATATTTATGTTCTCAATCTTATAGATACCCCAGGCCATGTAGATTTTACCTATGAGGTAGCAAAGTCTCTGGGGGCGGTAGAGGGAGCTATACTCCTGGTTGATGCCTCCCAGGGAGTTGAGGCGCAGTCAGTTGCTAATTACTATTTAGCCCGCGACCATAATCTGAAGATAATACCCGTAGTAAACAAAATAGACTTGCCTATGGCTGATAAGGAAAGAGTTAAGAAACAGCTTGTAGATATATTTGGTTTTTCTGAAAGTGAGATTATTTATGTATCGGCTAAGGAAGGATGGGGTATTGAAGATATTTTAGAAAGCATTATCAAGCACGTTCCTCCTCCGCAGGGTGGAATTGATGAACCACTACGCGCTTTCCTTTTTGATTCCAGTTATGATGAGTTTAAAGGAGTTATTGTTTATTTGCGTGTACTAGAGGGAAAAATCACTAAAGGAATGGAGATAAAATTGATTGATAAAGGAGACTTTTATCGGGTAACTGAGATAGGAGTGTTTAATCCGCGACCGCAAAAGAAGAATTCTTTAATGGCAGGAGAAGTAGGATACATTTGTTGTAATATTAAGAACCCTCGCGATGTAACTATACCTGATATTGTTATAGATAAAAATAATCCTACCCACAAGAAATCGTTCTCTTATCGCCGTCTTCCTCCTATGGTTTTTTCTGGTTTGTTTCCGGCTGCCGTAGGAGATTATAATAACTTAAGGACGGCTATGGAGAAACTTAGCCTTTCCGACCCTTCGTTTGTATACGAACCCGACCATTTAGATATTTTAGGATATGGATTCAGGTGCGGATTTTTGGGCTTGTTACATATGGAGATAATAAAAGAGAGAATAGAAAGGGAATATGGTATAGAGATTATTTTAACTACTCCCAATGTAAGATATGAAGTTACCACTAAAAAAGGTACTTTTTTTGTGGAGTCTCCTTATAAATTCCCTTCTCCTCAGGAACTAATAGAGGTAAAAGAACCATTTGTAAAAGCGGTAATTATTACTCCCTGGGAATTTATAGAATCGCTGTATGAGATGGCTAAAAAGAGAAGAGGTCTCCCGCGGGGAAGCGACTATCTGGGTCAGGACCGTATGAAGATAACTTTTGATATTCCTCTGGCTGAAATTATAGTAGATTTTTATGATAAGGTAAAGTCTGTTACCAAAGGTTACGGTTCGCTAGATTACGAATTTATAGGTTTCCGCCCCGCTGATATTGTTAAGGTTGATATTCTTTTCAATCGTAAACCTACCGGTGTTTTTTCCTTTCTGGTAGAAAGGAGCAAGGTGCTTGAGAGAAGCCGTTTAATAATAGAGAAACTTAAAGAGACTATACCTCGTCATATGTTTGAGATAAATATTCAGGCGGCAGTAGGTTCTAAAATAATGGCGTCGGTGAAGATTCCGCCTTTGCGTAAAGATGTAACGAGCAAATGCTATGGAGGTGATATAACGCGGAAGCGAAAATTATGGGAAAAACAGAAAAAGGGCAAGAAGAAAATGAAAATGCTGGGACAGGTAGAAGTTCCTTCGCAGGCTTTCTTGGAGGTACTTAAAATATGAACAAACATCAAAATAAAAAACGTTCTCTATGGTATGAATGGTTTGAATCAATTCTGGTAGCTTTAATATTGGCTGTATTTATTAGAACTTTCTTCCTTGAGCCATATAAAATCCCTACCACCTCTATGGTTCCAACTCTTATGCCAGGAGATAAAATATTAGTTAGCAAGATTATTTATGGACCACGTATTCCTTTTGTGGGTTTGAGAATACCGGGATTTCGCAAGCCAAAACGAGGCGAAGTAATTGTCTTTATTGCTCCTCCTGAGCCAAATAAGTGTTATGTCAAAAGACTAATTGGTTTGCCGGGAGAGAAAGTTTCTATTAGAGATGGCCGTATTTACATTAACGACAAATTAATCACACTTCCCTCTATCAGTAGAAATTTTTATTACAACCAGGGTCTTTATGGGCAGGAAGGAGGAGAGATAAAAGTTCCTGCCGATAGCTATTTTGTTTTGGGGGATAATAGCGCTTTGTCGCGAGACAGTCGTTATTGGGGTTTTGTACCTTATCGGAATGTTGTAGGTAAAGCTTTGGTTATTTGGTGGCCGCTGCGGCGTTTCAAACTAATTTACTAAATGAATTTCGCCAATAAGATTTCTCTCTCGCGTATATTTGCCATTCCTTTCTTTATAGCTTCTTTGTACTATTATTGTTGGTTCAAAGATGAGATATTTCGCTGGTTTTCTCTTGGGATTTTTCTCTTTACAGTTATTACAGACTTCGCCGATGGTTTAGCAGCACGAATAAGGAAAGAAAAGACCAGTATTGGTAAGATTCTAGATCCCTTAGCAGACAAGTTGCTTTTGATAAACGCATTTGTCTGGCTTTATTATTTTCGGGGATGTTTACCTTTTAAATACAGGATTCCTTTTGTGGTTGTGTTGATAGTTATTAGTCGTGACTTAATCATTTTGTTAGGAGTACTGATTTTGTTTCTTTTTAAAGTAGAGATTGATATTTCTCCTAATATTTGGGGCAAACTTACTACTTTCTCTCAAATGTTAACCATTCTACTTCTGCTTTTTGACTTTAAACATACGCCTCTTTTTTGGAATCTTGCTCTTGTGTTTACTATTGCCTCAGGCCTCTTGTATATAAAAAGAGGTATAACTGCTTTAAATATCTTCGATTTAGGAGGAAAAAATGGCCGCTCCAAATAATAACTTTCTCACCCTGGTATTTTTCTTGGTAGTAACTTATATCTTTGCTTCTATTCCTTACGGCTTTATTTTGGTGAAAACAATTAAGCACGAAGATATAAGAAAGTTTGGCTCGGGTAATATTGGAGCTACAAATGTGGCCCGTTGTTTAGGATTAGGATGGGGTATCTTCACATTTTTATTAGACTTTCTCAAAGGTTTTATTCCCGTGTATTGGATTTCAGTATGGAGTGAAGGATTTGAGTCTCAGGTCTCTTCTTATCTGCCCCTGCTTACTGCTCTGTTATGTATAGTAGCACACAACCATTCGATATTTATCAGATTTAAAGGAGGTAAAGGGGTTTCTACCAGTATAGGAGTTATTACGGCTTTAAGTATTGCTAATTCTGTTTTGCGCCTGCCTTTATTCTTGGCTATTGGTATGTGGATAGCAGTCTTTCTGATATTTAGAATAGTGGCTATAGCTTCTTTAACCGCAGCTTTATTATTTTTTCTCAGTTGTGTTTTTCTGCATCTAAAAGGAGAATTCATATTGTTGTCTTTTCTAATTTTTGCCTTTATTGTATTCCGGCATCGTTCTAATATAGAAAAATTAAGGAGAAAAAATGTTTAGCCTGTTTTTAATAATCGCGAGGGATATATTGACAACAGTTTATTTTTATGTTAGATTAGAAACGTGCGTAAAAAAGTTTTCTTTCTAATCATATTAATGGTACCGGTAATAAAAGCTGTAGAGGGAGACGACGTTTTTTCTCCGCAGAAGATAGCCCGCGAGTATAGAGAAAAAGGTTATCTGGCTCAAAAGGAGGGAGATTTGAAAACAGCCAAAGCTTTTTATGAAAAGGCCATATCTCTAGATCCTTCTTTTGCCGTTGCTTATAACGACTTAGGCATTATTTATGAAGCAGAAGGAGCACTAAACAAGGCAGAAAATAACTATTTGAAGGCTATAGAGCTAAACCCGGCCTATTTATCTCCTTATACTAATATAGCGCTTTTATGTGAGAAAGAAAAAAGATGGAAAGAGGCAAAATATTTTTGGAAACAGCGTTACCTGCGAGACCCACGCTCTAGTTACTGGCGGGAAGAAGCAAGAAAGCACATTATTCTTTTAGGAGGAGATGAAGAAGTCAGAGAGAGCCATCTACGAGAGGAAGCGAGAGAACTTATGGCAGATTGGGAGAAGAAAAGAAAAGAACCTGAGGATGAGTTTACGCGAACGATAAGAAACTATTTTCGAGGCGGATTCCGCAGCGTTAGCAATAATTAACCTCATTAAGTCATATCTATTCTAATTAAGTTCGAAAATAAATAGTGAAGATTTTAGTCAACTAATAAACATTAGATAGTAAAACAAATTAAAGTTTCGTAACTATAACTATGCAGAGAACCGTTTATATAATAGATGGTATGTCTATTTGCTATCGCTCTTTTTTTGCCCTAAAGAATCTTTCCACTCAGACAGGTTTTCCTACTAACGCTATTTATGGATTTATTAGTACATTGAGGAAACTGCTTAAAATGTTTTCTATGGAGATAGCGGTAGTGTGTTTTGATACGCCAGCTAAAACTTTTAGACAGGAGCAATATTCTGATTATAAGATTCAACGCCCTCCTATGCCGGATGACTTAGCAGTACAAATTGACTTTATCAAGAAGATAATTTCTCTCTGGGGGGTGAAAACCCTAGAAAAAGACGGTTTTGAAGCAGATGATTTGATAGCGGCAATTGCCAAGAAGGCTATAGAAGAAGGGTACAATGTAGTAGCCATTACTTCAGATAAAGATATGTTGCAGATTGTAAGAAATAAAAAGATTGTACTTTACAACATTCAAAAGGAGAAATTTATTGACGAAACTTACATAAAGAACAATTTTGGCGTAGAGCCTTCTCGTATTCCTGATTTTTTGGCGCTGGTAGGGGATACAGTGGACAATATACCGGGAGTAAAAGGCATTGGCCCCAAAGCAGCTTTCTCTCTTATGGAGAAATTTGGCAATTTGGATACTCTCTTGGCCAATCTAGATGAAGTTCCCTTGCGTCAACGCCAGTTAATATTGAATTCGAGAGAAGAATTACAACTTAGTCGCCAATTAGCCACATTGAGAACAGATGTAGATATAGATATAAATGTAGACGATTTTAGAGTAGAACCTGCTAATTATAAAGCGCTAGCAAAGATATTTGAGGAATTAGAATTTAATTCTCTTTTGAAGGAAATCCGCCCTTCTTATAACCGTAATAATAGCGTAGATTTAAAACTTAATGTTGTTTCGGAAGAAAAATTCAGACGAACGGTAGGAGAGAATAATTATTTTGCTTTTTTGCTTGCGGAAGATAACGCTTATCTTTGCAGTGGAGGGAAATTATTCCATGCAGCGATACATAAAATAACAGACTTATGGGAGAATGTTTCCATAAAGAAAATCGGTTATGATTTAAAGACGGCAAAATTACTCTTGCAGGAGAAGAATATCAAACTGGAAGGATTGCATTTTGATATACTTTTAGCTTCATTTCTTATTAAACCTTCGATGTTCCAGCCTGCTTTAGAACGGATAAGTTTGGAGTTTTTGGGGGAGGCTTTACCCTCGGATTATATGCTCCAGGTAAATATCATCGAGAGGCTGTATTTTAAACTTAAAGGTCTTCTGGCAGAAAATAACTTTGATTATCTATTTTATAAAATAGAGATGCCGCTTCTAGAAGTTTTAGTATGGATGCAAACCTCTCCTATTAAACTTGATGAAAGAGAGATGGACAGGGCACTGAAAAAGTTACGAAAAGAATCACTGAACATAACTAAACAGATATTCTCTCTGGCCCAAACTACTTTTAATCTCAATTCTCCCAGAGAGATAGCAACTGTTCTTTATGAAAAGCTTAAACTACCTGTGCTAAAGAAAACTAAAACGGGATTTTCTACTAATGAGGAGACGTTACACAAACTTTTACCTTACCATCCTATCGTGGAATTGATTTTATCTTACCGCAAGGTAAATAAACTTATCAATACTTATATCATTCCTCTCAAAAAAGAGGCAGAAAGACACCGGGGCAAAATTTTTGCTAAATTTAGTCAAGTTTCAGCTCAAACAGGCAGGTTGACTTCATATTCTCCTAATTTACAAAATATTCCCGTAAAGACTGATACAGGAAGAGAGATAAGGAGATTCTTTACCTCTTCTTTTCCCGAAGGTTTTCTTTTGAGCAGCGACTATTCTCAGATAGAACTCAGAGTGCTGGCTCATCTCTCGCAAGATGCAGTTTTGAAGCAAGCTTTTGAACGTGATTTAGATATTCACACTTTTACAGCCAGTCTGCTTTTTAATAGGTCTGATATTACATCTTCTCAGAGAGAGCTGGCTAAAAAAATAAATTTTGCCGTTATTTACGGAATGGGTCCTCACGGATTAAAACAAGAGCTAAAATTGTCTTTTGAGGAAGCAAACGAATTTATCGCTGGTTACTTCCGGCGTTATCCCGGCGTGAAAGCCTACTTGGACAGTCTAAAAAATATGGCTAAAGAAAAGGGATTTGTAGAAACAATCTTTGGACGGCGCCGTTATTTTCCTCTTTTAAAGAAAGCCAAAGGGGCTTTCTACGATTCACTTTTGCGTCAGGCTATCAATGCTCCTATTCAGGGTAGTGCCGCGGAGATAATTAAGTTAGCTATGATTGAAATTTTTAAAGTCTTTCCACGATATAGTTTCCGTTCACGGCTGATAATTCAAATTCATGATGAACTTCTTTTCGACATAGAAAAAAGCGAATTCAATAAAGTTAAGGATATAGTAAAGAAAGTGATGGAAAATGTATTTTCTCTCTCAGTCCCTCTGAAAGTAAATATTAGATATGGCAAAAATTGGGGCGACTTAGAGGAGATAGAAGAGAAGGAGGTATAATGAAAGTAGCTTTTTTTTCTTCAGAGGTTTTTCCTTTTGCTAAAACCGGCGGTTTAGCTGATGTATCTGGTGCTTTGCCACAGGCTTTGAAAAAGGCAGGAATGGAGGTCAAAGTATTTATGCCCCAATATAAGGATATTAAGCCTGCTATTCAGTATGATGGCTATGGCTTAGATAAATTAGGCAATAATGTTGAGGTAGTTTTTATAAGAAACGACGCCTATTACCACCGCGATTACCTTTATAATACACCTGAAGGAGATTACGCCGACAATCTGGAGCGTTTCAGCTTTTTTTGCCGCCAGTCACTTGAGATATTAAGGAATATGGACTTTTGCCCGGATATTTTTCACCTAAATGACTGGCAAACTAGTATCTTACCCCTTTATTTACGATTTAGCAATAACTCTTATTTTTCACAAAGCCGCACCCTTCTTACTATCCACAACTTAGCTTATCAGGGTTACTTTCCTTTGAATAAATTTTCCCGGCTTTTATTGCCTCCGGAAGCAAAAGACACTCTGTCTATTTATAATCAGCTTAATTTTCTTAAAAGCGGCATCATTACCGCTACAGCGGTAAATACCGTTAGTCCTTCTTATGCAGAAGAAATAAAAACCCAGGAATACGGTTGTGGTTTGGAAAAAATTTTACAGGAAAATGCTCATAAACTCTTTGGCATTATCAATGCTATAGATTACCAAGTTTGGGACCCTCAGCATGACAAATTCATTTATTTTCCTTACGCCTCTGATGATGAAGAAACTAAACGTAAGAATAAGGAGGCTTTGCGGGAAGAGTTTGGGTTAGAAAAAAATGAAAGAATGCTTATAGGGATGGTGGCGCGTCTTACAGAACAGAAAGGCATAGATATTCTCTCGGATGCTTTAGAGAAGATACTTAAGGAGCATCAAGTTATCATCCTGGGTACGGGCGAAGAGAAATATCATAAAATATTAAAATCTCTTTATTCTCATAATCAACAGAATTTCTCCTTGCATCTTAAATTTGACGAATCTCTCGCTCATAAAATTTATGCAGCTTCAGACCTTTTCTTGATTCCTTCTCGCTTTGAGCCTTGTGGGTTGTCGCAAATGATTAGCTTTAAATATGCCACAATCCCGCTAGTACATGCCACCGGCGGGCTTAAAGATACGGTTAAGAATTACGATTTTAAGAATGGCAAAGGAGACGGCTTTGTTTTTGAGGAGTATTCTTCTTCCGCACTTCTAGAAGCTATAGAGAGAGCCTGCCAGCTTTATAAAAATAAGGAAGAGTGGCATAGTTTAAGACGTAGGGTTAGTCAGTATAATTTTTCTTGGAGCGAAAGCGCCAGAAAATATATAGAGTTGTATAAAAAAATTATAGCCGGTATTTAATGATAATTGCTCTTACGGGCTCTTTTTGTTCCGGAAAAACCACTGTAGGTTCTATTTTGTGCCGGCAAGGGTTAGAAGTGATAGATGTAGATAAGATTTATGATAATATTCTTAGAACGAGTGCTTCTTTACGCCGCAAACTGGCAAAGTTATGGGGCGGGAGTGCAAAAATGCGAAGAATCGATAAGAAAATACTTTCCGAAATAGTCTTAACTCACCCTCAGGGATTAGAAAAGATTTCTTCTATCACTCATCCTTATATAATTACAGAATTAAGGAGGTTAGTAGCAAAATATAGGCGGGAAAGGAAGAAAACAAAAGTAGTCATATTCGAGGTACCGCTTTTATTCGAGAAAGGCTTAGATAAATTATTTGATATAACCATACTTGTCTGGTCGCCAAAATATATTCTTATTCAACGCGGCAAACAAAGAGGTTATCGTTATTCAGAAATATTAAGAATATTGTCTCATCAGATGTCGTCTCGCGAAAAGAAAAAACGCTGTGACTACGTTATAAAAAATAATGGCAGCCGTGAGGAATTAAAGAATAAGGTAGAAGAAATTTTTAAGAAAATTACAAATCAGGAGGTTTTTTATGGATATTGAAACTCTGAAGGATATGAAAGTCTCTGAGCTTAACAAATTAGCAAAAGAGCTTTCTATCAACGGTTTGAGCGGTCTTAAAAAGCAGAATTTGATATTTAAAATACTTCAAGCCCAGGCAGAAAAAGAAGGTTTAATGTTTGGCGAGGGGGTATTAGAGGTCCTGTCGGAAGGATTTGGTTTTCTGCGTTCGCCTAATTATAACTATCTTCCTTCTCCCGATGATATCTATGTTTCTCCTTCTCAAATCAGAAAGTTTAGTTTGAAGACAGGAGATGTAGTAAGCGGCCAGATACGTTCTCCCAAGGATAATGAAAAATATTTTGCTCTTTTGAAAGTAGAAGCAGTAAATTTTGGCGATCCTGAAGCGGTAAAGGGAAGAATTCTCTTTGACAATCTTACGCCGATTTACCCTAAAGACCGCTTTATTTTAGAAACAACCCCTGATGAACTCTCAACACGAATTTTGGATTTACTGGTTCCTATTGGCAAAGGACAGCGTGGCCTGATTGTAGCTCCTCCTTACAGTGGCAAGACAGTTCTTTTGCAAAAAGTTGCTAATTCAATTACGGCCAATCATCCTGAGGTATTTCTGATGATACTTTTGATTGACGAGCGTCCTGAGGAAGTAACGGAAATGAAAAGGATGGTTAAAGGGGAAGTTATTAGTTCTACTTTTGACGAACCAGCGGATAGACATGTGCAAGTAGCAGAAATAGTCTTAGAAAAAGCCAAACGCCTTGTAGAATACAAGAAGGATGTAGTAATTCTTTTAGATAGTATTACACGGCTGGCGAGGGCTTATAATTTAGTGGAGCCTCATTCCGGTAGAATACTCTCGGGAGGAATTGATTCTAATGCTCTTCATAAGCCTAAGCGCTTTTTTGGTGCCGCCAGAGCCGTAGAAGAAGGAGGATCTTTGACTATATTGGCTACAGCTTTGATTGATACCGGCTCGCGTATGGATGATGTAATATTTGAGGAATTTAAAGGAACGGGCAATATGGAGATAACTCTAGACCGTAATATTTTCCAGCGGCGCATTTATCCTTCTATAGACATAAAGCGTTCCAATACACGCCGTGAAGAACTCCTGGTACATCCTGATGAATTACAGCGGATTTGGATATTGAGAAAAGTATTGAATGATTTAAATTCAATTGAGGCTATAGAGTTGCTGCGAGAGCGCCTGTCTCGCACTAAAACCAATGTTGAATTCTTATTGACTATGAACCAGTAAAGAGAAGGAGGTTTTTATGAAGAAAGGTTTACATCCTAAATATGTGGAATCAACCATAATCTGCGCCTGCGGTAATGTTATTCATACGCGTTCTACCCGTCCCAATATTCACGTAGATATTTGCTCAAAGTGTCATTCCTTTTTTACGGGCAAACAGAAGCTGGTTGATTCAGAGGGGCGAGTTGATAAATTCTTGAATAAGTATAAGAAGCATGTTAAGTGAAGCCCAACAGCGTAAACTGAGAGAAGAGTTGAAGGATTGTGAGCGAAAACTTTCCCAAGGCAGAGTTTCTCTTGATAAAGAAGCATATGTAAATTTAAGTAAACGTTATGCTTATCTCAAAAGCATTGTTTATCTCCTGGATAAGCTAAATAAATTACAGCAGCATTATCAAGATACAAAGCTTCTTCTTGAAAGTAAAGAAGAAGAGGCAGAAGTCAAAGAATTAGCCAGGCAAGAACTAGAGTCTTTGGAGGAAAGAATCTCTGAACTAGAGGAGGAAATTGAGGAAAAAATCTTTGAGAGCGAGTCGGAACCTAACCGGGGAGTGATTTTGGAAATTAGGCCCGCAGCAGGAGGGCTGGAAGCCTCTTTATTTGCCGCTGACCTCTTCCGTATGTATTCAAAGTATATATTGAGGAAGAACTGGAAGCGGGAGATTCTTAGCTCTCACCCTACAGATTTAGGAGGTTTTAAAGAAATAATTTTTGGGGTGAGAGGAGATTCTGCCTACGCTTATTTGAAATTTGAGAAGGGCGTTCATAGAGTACAAAGAGTTCCTACTACAGAGTCTTCGGGCCGCTTGCATACCTCTACGGTAACGGTAGCAGTATTGAAAGAACCGGAAGAAATAGAAGTCGCTATAGATAACAAAGATTTAAAAATTGAGACTTTTCGTTCTTCCGGTCATGGTGGCCAGCACCTAAATGTTACTGATTCTGCCGTAAGAATTACCCACTTCCCCTCAGGGATTGTGGTTACCTGCCAGGACGAGCGCTCTCAAATTAAGAACCGGGCCAAGGCTATGCGTATTCTTAAAGCAAAAATATTAGACCTGGAAGCTAATAAGCAGGCGGCTAATATTGCACAGGAAAGAAAAAATCAAGTAGGAAGCGGGGAACGGAGCGAGAAAATACGCACTTACAATTTTCCCCAGAACCGCCTTACTGATCATCGTATTCCTCTGACTATTTATCGTTTAGATGCAGTTATGGAGGGAGATTTAGACTTAATTATTAAACCTCTTATTCGCCATGTAAGAATGAATAAAATAGGCCAGGATGTTTAAAGTAAAAGATTTATTTAAAAAATACCCTTTCTCTTGGTCTCAGTTACAGTATATATTTTCCTCTCTCTTTTCAGAGGATATTTTTAGATTGTATCTGGAGAACAGATATATAGATGACTCTATAGTTAGGCGTCTTAACTATGTAGCTTCTTTATATTCAGAGGGTGTGCCCCTGGAGTATATTCTGGGGAAAGCTAGCTTTTACGGTCTAAGTCTTAGAGTGAACCGTTCTGTGCTAATTCCCAGACCCGAAACAGAAATAATGGTGGAGAAAGTTATTGATTATCTAAGAAATATGTCTTTATCTCAGTTTACGGTTTTGGATTTAGGCACAGGTTCTGGCAATATAAGTTTAGCTCTGGCAGAGATGGCTTCAGCAGAGGCATTAATAATTAGCTCTGATATCTCTTTTTCTGCTCTAGAAGTAGCAAAAGAAAATTTTGCTCATTACTCTTGTAACAATATTTATCCTCTCTGCGCCAATATGTTTTCTGCTTTTAAAGAAAAGGTGTTTGATATTATTGTTACCAATCCTCCTTATGTAGAGAGTACTTATCTTAAGAAAGCCCCTTTTCTTCGCCACGAGCCTCTTCTGGCATTACAAGCAGGAGAGGATGGTCTGGATTTTATCAGAAAGATTATTTCTCAAGCGGGAGTTTTTCTTAAAAAGAAAGGACGGCTATTTATGGAAATAGGATATAATCAGGCAGAGAGAGTAAAGAAAGAGTTGGAATGTTCGCATAAATTGCGCTTAGTGGAAACATTTTTTGATTACACAGGCAAAGAGAGAATAATTGTAGCTGAAAGGATAAATTAAGCTATGGATAAGCTAATTATATTTGGAGGCAAGCCTTTAAGAGGTGAGGTGAAAGTAAGCGGGGCTAAGAACTCTGCTTTGCCTATTATGGCCGCCAGTCTGCTCACAGAAGAGGATTGCCTGATAAAAAACGTCCCTCACCTTTCCGATGTATACACTATGGCAAAAATCCTTACGGCTTTAGGTAAAGAAGTAAAATTTGAATCTGACCGTCTTTTGATTAGACATCGCCGTTCCCAGAGCTTTGTTGCCCCTTATCGTTTAGTTCGTACCATGCGGGCTTCTTTTTGTGTATTGGGCCCGCTTTTAGCCAGACGACATAAGGCAAGGGTTTCTCTGCCCGGGGGGTGTGTAATTGGCCTGCGCCCGGTAGACCTTCATCTAAAAGGTTTAGAAGCATTGGGGGCTGAAGTAAAGATAAGTGGAGGCTATTGTTGGGCTAAAGCAGCAGAACTAAGAGGAAGGGAAATATTTTTGGGAGGAGATTTTGGCTCCTCCGTCCTAGCTACAGCTAATATTATGATGGCTTCTACTCTGGCGAAAGGGAGAACAGTTATAGACTTTTCTGCCTGCGAGCCGGAGATAGTGGATTTAGCTAAAGTCTTAAAGAAAATGGGGGCAAAGATAAGAGGAGAAGGTACACCTCGCATAGTGGTAGAAGGTACTAAATCTTTAGGAGGATTTGAGCATAAGATTATCAGTGATAGAATTGAGGCAGGGACTTTTGCGGTATTTGCGTTAGTTAGCGGGGGGCGCATAAAACTACAGGGTGCAGAACCGGCTCACCTTCTGGCTGTCTTTGATGCTTTAACAAAGATTGGCGCATCAATAAGAATAAAGGATACAGAAGTTTCGGTTAGCGGACGGAGAGTGAAGCCTCTGAATATAACTACTTTCCCTTATCCGGGGTTTCCTACCGATCTACAGGCTCAATTTATGGTACTTTTGTCTTTAGCCAAAGGTATATCTGTAATAACGGAAAAAGTATATCCCGATCGTTTTATGCATGTAGCGGAACTAAACCGTATGGGGGCTAAAATTCAAAGATTTGGGCCTTTAGCGGTAATTGAAGGTATAAAAAGATTCAGCCCGGCGGAGGTTATGGCTTCCGACCTAAGGGCTTCTGCTGCTCTGGTAGCGGCAGGATTAAATGCTGCAGGCAAAACAGTAATACATAGAGTTTATCATCTTTACCGCGGATATGAGAATTTGCAGCAGAAACTAGAGAAACTGGGAGCTCAGATAAAACGAGAAGATGAGTAAGATTTTACTCTTAGATAATTACGACTCTTTCACTTACAATCTTTATCAATATTTGCAGGAATTGGGCCAGAAAGTCATTGTAAAGAGAAACGACCAAATCGATTGTGAAGAGATTGCCAAACTTTCTCCCACAGGTATAGTTATTTCTCCTGGTCCGGGACGTCCAGAGAAGGCAGGTATTGTTGTAGTTGTGATAAAGAGTTTCTATGATAAAATACCTATCTTAGGAGTTTGCCTGGGGCATCAGGCTTTAGCTTATGCTTTTGGTGCAAAAATTGTAAGGGCTAAAAATATTATGCATGGAAAAACCTCTCTTATTTATCATAAAAGGACGGCACTTTATCGTAACATTCCTAATCCTTTTGTAGCAACACGTTATCATTCTTTAATTGTAGAAAAAGCTTCTTTGCCTTCTATATGGGAAATAGATGCTTATACTCAAGAAGGAGAAATTATGGGCCTGCACTTAAAGGGGCTGCCGGTTTTTGGCATACAGTACCATCCTGAGTCTGTTCTTACTACAGAAGGTATGAATATATTGCGCAATTTCCTGAAACTATGATTAAAGAAGCATTAAAAAAAATCCTAAGGGGAGAAGTATTAAGTTCAAATGAAGTAAAAAAGATATTTGCCAGTTTTCTGGAAAATAATTTTTCTCCTTCTCTCGCGGCATCTTTCCTTACAGCTCTTGCAGTACGAGGAGAGAGGGCGGAAGAGATAAAGGTAGCGCGGGACGTTCTTTTAGCTAAGGCAATAAAGTTGAATCTTAGTAAAAAAGTACGGCAGAATCTTATAGATGTTTGTGGCACAGGAGGGAAAGCCTTCAGCACATTTAATGTTTCTACATTAGTAAGCTTTGTGCTGGCAGCAGGAGGGGTATATGTAGCTAAACATGGCAATCGTTCCTTTTCCTCTTTATGTGGCAGTGCGGATATTATGGAGGCATGGGGGATTAATATTGAGGCTTCTCCTCTGGCCGTAGAGGCTTCTATTGAGAGGGTGGGTATAGGCTTTATTTATGCCCCTCTTTATCATCCGGCGATGAGGCATATCGCGGGTTTGAGGAAAGAGCTCGGCATAAGAACCATATTCAATCTGGTCGGCCCTTTAGCTAATCCTGCTTTGCCTTCTTTTCAGATGGTAGGTGTGTATAGGAAGGATTTTACAGAGAATATAGCAAAAGTGCTGCAAAAAAACGGGCTTAAAAGGTATTATGTGGTCTGGGGTGAAGGTATAGGAGATGAGGTAAGTATATTTGGCAAGACAAAAGTAACTACTTCTGCTAAAGGAGGCATCAAAACTTTTTATTTGTATCCTTCAGATTTTGGACTGAAGAAGTCAGGGCTGAAAAACATAAAAACCAAAGATATTAAAGACAGCCTGAAGCTAGCCGAAAAAGTCCTTTCCGCCAGAGCTTCTACTGCCTTGGATGTCGTACTGGCTAATGCCGCCTTGGCTTTTGTGTTATTAAAAAGAACATCCAGCCTCAAAGAAGGAGTAAGAAAATCTTACGCTTTGATTAAGAGTGGTAAGGTAAAGGAGAAAATAGAAGAACTGAAAACTTTTCTGCAGAGTTATGCATAAGATATTGTCATTAATAAAAGAAGCAAAGGCCAACGAAATAAAAATACTTCAAGAGTCACGCCAGGAAATTATGGCTTTAGCGAAAAAAGCGGCTAAGCCAATTTCCTTTTTCAAAAGTCTTCAAAGTAAAGATTCAATATCTTTAGTGGCAGAATTGAAACAGGCTTCCCCTTCCCGGGGTATCTTGCGCAAAGACTTCAATCACCTGAGCATTCTCCAGCTCTACGAAAAAGGAGGGGCAAGCGCTGTATCTGTAGTTACGGAAGAAGAATTTTTCTTAGGTAAGCCGCGTTATTTGAAAGAAGTAAAAGAAAGAACAAAACTGCCTGTCTTAAGAAAAGATTTTATTCTGGATGAGATACAAATTTATCAATCGCGGGCCTTAGGAGCGGATGCCGTGCTTCTTATTTTGCGTATGCTTGCGCCGGAAAAATTTCAGTCTCTCTATCGTTTAGCCAGAGATTTAGGAATGGATGTCTTGGTAGAAGTACATACAATGAAAGAGCTTAATCGTGCTATTGCCGCGGGTGTAAACATTATTGGTATTAATAACCGTAATCTGGATACATTTACTTTGGATTTAGAAGTAACCGCTAAAATTGCTCCTTTTGTGCCTGATAATGTTTTGGTAATAAGTGAAAGCGGCATCAACTCTGCTAAAGATATTCTCTGGCTGAAAGGATTAGGAATCGATGCCGTTTTAGTAGGAGAAGCTTTGATGGAGTCGAATGACATAGAGGCAAAGTTAAAAGAATTTCATGAAGCCAGTAAGAGTTAAGATTTGTGGAATTACCAACTTAGAAGATGCTCTCTGGGCCTACCAGTATGGTGCTGATGCCATAGGCTTTATCTTTTCACCCCAAAGCGTAAGATTTATTAGTTACTCTCAGGCTAAGAAAATTGCAGAGCAGCTTCCGCCTTTTATTAATAAAGTAGGGGTTTTTTTAAACCCTAAATTATCCGAAGTGAAAGAAGTTTTGAAAGAGGTGCCTTTAGATACTCTGCAGTTTCATGGGAAAGAGTCTCCTCTATTTTGCCGAAGATTTGCGGCAAATTTTAAAATTATTAAGGCTTTCTTTCCTAAAAAAATATCTGACTTGCAATTTCTGTCTTATTATAAAGTTGATGCTTATCTTTTAGACATACCTCTGGCTGACAAAAAGCGTATACCTCAAGCTACTCTCAGTTATAAAATAGTTTCTCGTGTTTTAAATATTAACGAGCGAATTATAATATCAGGAGGATTAACGCCGGATAACGTAGGAGATTTTCTTAAAAAATTTAACCCCCTGGCGGTAGATGTAGCAAGGGGGGTGGAAAGTCTGCCAGGGAAAAAAGATAGAGGGAAACTGGAAAGATTTATTAAGATAGTTAAAGGATAATTTATGAAAGGGAAAATTTATTTTGGTAATTTTGGAGGAATGTTTGTGCCAGAAACACTTCTGCGTCCCTTGCAAGAACTAGAGGAAGCTTTTTTTCGCTGCTGGAATGACAAGAACTTTCGGCAGAAGCTGCGCCAGCTTCTAATAAATTATGCCGGCCGTCCCACGCCCCTTTATTATGCCCAGAATCTGAGTCGAAAGCTTAATCTCAGAATATACCTTAAAAGAGAAGACTTGCTTCATACCGGAGCTCATAAAATAAACAATGCTCTGGCCCAGGCCTTGTTAGCTGTATCTATGAAAAAAAAGAGAGTAATTGCTGAGACGGGAGCCGGGCAGCACGGCGTAGCTACTGCTACCGCTTGCGCTCTTTTAGGGCTTAAATGTGTTGTATATATGGGGCGGGTTGATGTTGAGCGGCAGGCAAATAATGTAAAGAGGATGAGGCTTCTGGGGGCAAAAATAAAAGTAGTAGAAAGCGGTTCGCAGGTATTGAAAGATGCGGTAAATGAGGCGTTGCGGGATTGGGTAGCCAATTTTCACCATACATATTATCTTTTAGGTTCTACAGTAGGACCTTTTCCTTACCCTTTGATGGTAAGAAATTTCCAGAGTGTTATCGGAGAGGAGGCTAAAAAACAAATTATTAAGTCGGAAAGTCGCCTTCCTGACATATTGATAGCTTGTGTGGGAGGGGGAAGTAATTCTCTGGGATTATTTCATCCTTTCTTTCGCTACAAATCAGTAAAATTTATCGGAGTAGAAGCAGCGGGAGAAGGTCTGAACGCGCGGCACGCTGCCTCTCTTTTAAAAGGGAAAACCGGTATATTGCATGGAGCTAAGTCTTATCTTCTCCAGGACAGGCAAGGGCAAGTGAAAGAAGTTTATTCTTTAGCGCCAGGTTTGGATTATCCCGCTGTAGGACCAGAACATGCCTGGTATAAAAGTATAGGAAGAGCAGAATATGTAGCCGTAACTGACCAGGAAGCGATAGACGCCGTAGAAATGTTGTCGCGGTTAGAGGGTATTATCCCGGCTTTAGAATCCGCTCATGCCCTGGCTTATTTAAGAAAGCTAAAATTCAGGAAGAAGCCCTTGATTATATTATGTTTATCAGGCCGGGGAGATAAAGATTTGGACCTCATAGAAAAATTTAAACATTAACTTATCAATTCCTGAAAAAATGGGAAAGTTGAGAGATAAATTTAAACAGTTAAGGCAAAAAAATCAGAAAGCTTTTATTCCTTATGTAACTTTTGGTTTTCCTACGCTTGAGTTGAGCAAAGATATATTGTTTACTTTACAGGCGGCAGGAGCAGACATTATAGAAATAGGGATGCCCTTTTCTGATCCTATTGCCGACGGCCCTACTATCCAGGCCGCTTCTCGTATCGCTCTTAACCAGGGAGCAAATTTAGAGCTTCTTTTTGATTTTCTGGAAAACTACAAAAAATACTTTACTATTCCTTTAATAATAATGAGTTATTACAATCCTATCTACGCCTGGGGAATAAAACGTTTTTTTCAGAGAGCTAAAAAAGCAGGGTTAGGAGGAATAATTGTTCCTGACCTTCTACCCGAGGAAGGAAAGGAATTTATAGATATGGCCCGCCGTACGGATGTCGATACAGTCTTTTTTATTTCTCCTAATACAGAGGAGAGAAGATTTAAAATCATTGATAATGCTTCCCGCGGCTTTATTTATTATGTCTCTGTATACGGGGTAACAGGGATGCGCCGTAGTTTTGACAAAGATATTCTACTACGAGGAAGTTTTATAAAAAGCCGCATTAAGAATCCTCTCTGTATAGGATTTGGAATATCGAAAAGCTCCCAGGTTAAAAAGTTTAAACAAATATTTGATGGAGTAATCGTAGGAAGTGCTCTAATTAATGAAATAAATAAAATTTATCACCATAAAAACTTTAAGGGTAAACTGGCAAGTTTCGTGAGATGCTTAAACAAATAACTCTTAATAATGGATTGAATATTGTCTGGGCTGATACTCCTCTTAATTATTCTTCCGCCGTAGGGGTATGGATAAAAAAAGGGGCTAGTGCCGAGAAACTTTCTCTTAAAGGTCTGGCACATTTTTTAGAACATATGTTATTTAAGGGTAGTAAAAACTTTTCTCAGAAGGAGATAAAAAAAGAGATTGAAGGCAGAGGCGGACAGTTAAATGCTTTTACTTCGCAAGAGATTACTTGTTATTTTGCTTTAACTTCTTTTGCCAATTTATCCGTAGCTGCAGAAGTTCTTCTGGATATAGTGCTGTATCCTCTTCTCTGTCGTGAAGATATAGAGAGAGAACGAGGTGTGATTTTGGAAGAAATAAAGATGTACAAAGATATGCCTTCTCAGAGAGTCCTAGCCCTTCTGGATTCCTTACTTTGGAAAGATTCTCCCCTGGGAGAAGAAATTATTGGAAAGGAAGAAAGCGTACGACGTATACAGAAGAGAGATTTGCAGGAATTTAAGGCAAAAGCCTATATTCCCCTCCATATGGTGATTACTATTATTAGCCACAATTATCCACAAAAAATTATAGAGTTGATTAAAAAGAAAACATCTCACTTAAGAAATAAGCCTTTCCGTACTACGCCGTATCGTTATTATAACGCTGCCGGAGACATATATAAACAAGAGCTTACGTCATTCAAACAGACACACTTGAGTATAGGGTTTAACAGTTTTGGTTATCTGGCACGGGAGAAATTCTTCCTTAAATTACTGCATGTAATTCTGGGTGCTAATATGTCTTCGCGTCTTTTTGAGAGTATTCGCGAGAAGAGAGGGCTCTGTTATGAGGTCTCTACTTCACTAAAACATTATCGTAACAGCGGCGCTTTTATTGTTCATATAGGATTAGATATAGCCAATGTGGCAGCAGCCTTTAAGATTGTGCTAAAGGAATTGGCACGCTTAAAAGAAAAAATGGTAGGAATTAGCGAGCTTAAAAGGGCAAAGGACTATTTTTTGGGCAATTTTGCTATGGCTCAAGAAATACCCCAGGATTTGATGTTTTATCTGGGGGAAAATATATGTTATGGTGCAAAAGATTACTCTTTCTCTCAAGTAGAAAAAATTATTAAAGCAGCAGAACGTCAAACTATACGTGATATAGCTCGCTTGCTTTTTAGGCCTGAGAAATTAAAAACAGCTTTAGTGGCAAGTGACAATGTCAATTTTCTTTCGAATTTAGTTCAAGAGGGTAAAAGAATTTTATCATAAAACAAATTAATCCAAAGGAGGTCCAATGGTAGGATATTGTTTAAAATGTAAAGCTAAGAAAGAGATTAAAGATGTGGAGGAGGTGACTATGAAAAATGGCCGCAAAGCTTTACGGGGTAAATGTCCTGATTGCGGCACAACTATTTTTAAAATACTCAAAAAAAGTTGAAATTAAAAAATAGTTCTTTAGAAAAAGCAAAAAGAATATTGAGTTTTGCTCTAAAGAAAAAAGCTTTAGAGCCTCTTATTCTTGATTTGCGTGGTTTTAGTTGGTGGTGGGATTATTTTGTTATAGTCTCCTCATCTTCTTCGCCTCAAACTATTGCCATCGTAGAAGAAGTTGTCAAAGAAGCCAAAAAAGTAGGTTACGCGTTGCATCATAAAGAAGAAGATAGTGCTAAAAGTTGGGTACTGGTGGACTTTTATGACGTAGTCTTGCATGTTTTTTCTCCGGAAAAAAGAAAGCTCTATAATTTGGAACATTTATGGGAGAAGGCAAAGAAATTAAAGATAGAGAAACTGTAAATTTTTACTTGCAGTTAGAAAAGTTTATTAATCTTCAGATAAAGAAGTTATTTCCGAAGGCGGGAAATTTTGCTTTAGAAATTTCTTCTTCCTCTCAACACGGAGAATTTGCCCTAACCGCTGCTTTGAAATTAGCTTCACGCCTAGGGAGGTCTCCTTTAGAAGTTGCTAACTTAATAAAAGAACAAATTCTTAAGAGCCAGCCCTCTAAATATGGCATAGAAAGAGTAGAGGTAGTACCACCAGGTTTTTTGAATTTTTTTCTAAAAAGAGAGATTTGGGGGCAGAATCTCAAAGAGATTATACTTAAAAAAGGGAAATTTTTCTCTGGACGGCGAGAAAAAAATATTTTAATCGAGTTTGTAAGCGCTAACCCTACTGGCCCCCTTTCTGTTGCCCACGGACGCCAGGCCGTAGTAGGAGATGTACTGGCCCGCATCTTTGAATTTTGTGGCTATAGAGTAACGAGAGAATACTATGTTAATGACGAGGGAAGACAGATTGATTTATTTGTAGAGTCAGTATATCAAAGAATGCAAGAATTAGATGGTAAAAAAACGGCTATTCCTGAAGGAGGATACGGGGGAGAGTATGTTAAGGATATAGCGCGGGAAGTAAAGAAAGAAAAGGGGCAGGTTAGAGAAGATTTACGCTGCTTAGTTTTGGACAAGATGTTGCAGCGAATCAGGGAAGATTTACGAATGTTGGGAGTTAACTTTGATATGTGGCCGCGTCAGAGCTCTTTCCATTCTTCCGGCAGAATTTCTGCCGCTCTAACTGAGTTGCAAAAGAAAGGTTTTGTCTACGAACAAGAAGGGGCATTGTGGTTTCGTTCTACTGCTTTTGGAGATGACAAAGATAGAGTGGTAAAAAGAAAAGATGGCAGCTTTACCTATTTTGCTTCAGATATCGCTTACCATCAAGACAAGATGAGGCGTAATTTCTTGCGTATCATAAACTTATGGGGTCCGGACCATCATGGCTACATTAAAAGAGTAAAAGCAGCAATTAAAGCGTTGGGAGGAAAGGATATTTTGGATATTCTTATTATTCAGCTGGTAAATGTAAAGAATGTTAAGATGTCCAAGCGGGCCGGGACAATTGTTTTTCTTTCTGAACTTATTTCTGAGATTGGCAAAGATGCTACTCGTTTTTTTTATCTCCTGCGTAAGAATTCCTCTCATCTTCAGGTAGATATTAAACAGGCTAAAGAGAAAAATATGGATAATCCTCTCTATTATATCCAATATGCTCATGCGCGCATCAGCAGTATTATTGATAAATTTTCTCAGTGGATAGAGGAAGAAAAGTATCCGCCTGAGGAGAAAAGCAAACTACAGAGCTTTGTGGCGAGATTAAAAAATACGCTTACTCGCGGTAAGCTAAGACTTAATGACGATGATTTTTCTTTTTTAAGGCTTCTGGAAACAGAAGAAGAGAAAGCTATCTTGCGGCAGATGCTTTATTTCAGTAATATTGTTAACATTAGCCGCAGAAGTTTAGAGCCTTATTTTCTTACGGATTATTTGCAGACTCTGGCTTTGTTGTTTCACAAGTTTTATGAAAGAAGAAAAGTAATTGTTAAGGACAATTTGCCTTTAGCTCAAGCCAGGCTTATTTTAATCGCGGGAATAAAGGTATTGATTGCTACAATTCTGGAGATACTGGGGATAACAGCTGTGGAAAGTATGTAATGAAGCGGTGGGTCTTTGCTTCTAATATAGATATTTCTCCTGAGTTGTCAAATACGGCTCATTTTTCTCCCTTGATTCTGCAGCTCCTTTCTCAGCGAGGTTTTAAAACATTACCTGCTATAGAGAGATTCCTTAATCCTGCCTTGAGTAATCTTCCTTCCCCTTTTGAGTTTCCCGACCTGGAAAAAGCTTATTTCAGGATAAAAAAAGCCCTAAAGAAGCAAGAGAGGATAATCCTGTTTGGTGATTACGATGTAGATGGCATTACTTCTTTAGCAATGATGATTAGATTTCTACGTGCCAGAGAGGGAAGATTTATATTTCTTATACCTTCGCGTTTAGTAGATGGTTACGGATTTGGAGAAGAAGCCTGCCGTCGCGTAAAAAAAGAAAAACCTCATCTTTTGATAGCTTTAGATTGTGGTACCAATTCGCAGTATATCTATTCGCTAGCCAGGGAAGGACTGGACATCATTGTCATAGACCACCATGAAGTATTACATCAGGAGAAGAATATAATTTTAGTAAACCCCAAACGTAAAGACAGCCATCTCGCTTTTCGGGAAATTCCTACCGCAGGAATAGTATTCAGGCTGCTGGAAGCTCTAACGCCACAGCAGAGCCTTAATCTGATTGATTTGGCTGCCTTAGGAATAGTGTGTGACGTAGCACCCTTACAGGAAGATAACCGCATCGTGGTCAAAGAAGGACTCGCAAAACTTCGCTACAGTCCTCTTTTGGGAATCAAAACTATGAGCGAATACCTTCGCTTGTGTCCTAAACGCATAGATACCTTTCATCTGGGCTGGATTATCGGGCCTCGTCTTAATGCTTCGGGGCGTATGAAGATAGCAGACCCTGCTTTAGAGCTATTAATTACGGAGAAGCAGGAAAAGGCAGAAAAACTCGTAGAGCTTTTAGAAAAGAATAATTTTCTGAGAAGAAAAACTACCAAAGAAGTTATGGAACAGGCATTAATAGAAGCAGAAAAGAGGGACGATTTGGTTTTCGTCCTGGCAGGTGAAAATTGGCATTTAGGGGTTCTGGGGATAGTAGCTTCTTTTATCAAAAGAAAATACAGCCGTCCTGTTTTCGTTATTTCTTTTGTCGATGGGGTAGGGAAAGGCTCAGCACGCAGTATCGAAGGCTTTAACCTAATGGAGGCACTGGAGTCTTTGTCTTATCTTCTTTCGAATTTTGGAGGGCATAAAAAAGCGGCAGGAATTGAGATTAAGAAAGAAAATCTGGAAGAGTTTCGGCGCCAGATAAATCTTTATGCCCAAAAACTCCTTTCGCCTCATAATCTGGTGGAGCCACTTTTTATCGATAAAGAAATTGATTTTTCAGACATATCTTTAGAGCTGGCGGAGGATTTAGATAAGTTTTCTCCCTTTGGGGAAGGTAATCCTGAGCCGGTATTTTGTACGCGTAAAGTACAAATAAAGAATATTACTAAAGCCAATTCTTACCGCTCTCATTATTGGTTTACTCAAAAAGGCAAAGTTTTTCCCGCTCAAATAAAGAATGACGGCTCCTGGAGGGAGATTTTAAATTACGGCGGTTATTTTGATTTGGCTTATGGTCTTACGAAAGAAAACCCTTCTGGTTCACTTTCTCTTAAAATAAGAGATATTAAGATATCTGGTTAATTATGCGGCAGCTAATTTTCTGGATACAAATTTGTGGTAAGTGCCTTTCTTAATGCATTTAGCGCAGGCGAGTACTTCTTTTATTTTCCCATTCTCTACAATTCGGACTTTCTGAAGGTTAGGCTTAAAGGTGCGTTTAGTGATACTAGTAGTCTTTTTTCCTATGCCTCCTTTTTTCTTGGCCAGGCCCCGCCTTTGAACTGTATTGCCTCGGCTTAATTTTTTACCACAAAAATAACAAACCTTACTCATTTTTCTATCTCCTTTTTGAAGGAAATACTATACTAAAGTTAAAAAAAAGTCAAGCTTATTTTGTCATCTCCTTGATTAAAATATAGAGTATGATATAAAAAGCAAGAACTGCTTGGCTCGGGGGGATAAAAAAGATAATTTGGGAATTGGCAGGGAAAAAATGTTTCAGCGATGATAAAGAAGATGTTTGGATGCAAAAGAAAAAGATATAAAAATATGTTCTCCTAAAAAAGAGGTGATAAAACGATGAAATTATTAGATAGAACAGATTTATTTCAGAAATATCAGAATAAATGGGTAGCCTTAACAGATGATGATAAAGTTATCTGCAGTGGCTCAACCTTGGAAGCCGTTCTAAAGAAAGCTAAAAAGAAGGGGTTTAAAAATCCTGTTACGGCAAAAATCCCTGACTTAAGATTTGAATTTATTCTATAGAATGCCGAGGTTTCCATATACAAGGACCTCTCTTCCATTTTCTCGTTCCTTTCTTAAGTTTAAGAATTCTCCCATATTAAAAATAGGCATACTTTCTGATTCAGGCTCAATGGTTAAACCATTAGCATATATTGATACGGGGGCCCAGATATGTGTTTTTGACAAGAGTTATGCTAAACAGTTGGGCATAAAAATTTACAGAGATGTAAAGAGTTCCGAAGATATAGATAAAATAACCTTTAAACATCATCTCTATCATTCGTCAATTCAAGGTTTCAATTATAGATATTAATTTTTTAGTTTCTAAGAGAAAATTTTTCTGATAGAACACAATGATCCTTGCAAAAAGAAAGTTTTGCCGTAAAATAATTGGCAGCCTCCCATTTTTAATAGCAAAAAGTAATCTGCTAAGAAAAGAGGTGATGTGAGAATTCTAGTGGTGCTTACCGAATTATAGATTGTAGGAGTAAAATTTGAACTAAGGAGGCATAATACGCTGGCAATGACGCTGAGGTATTTATCGACCTTGACGCAAGAGGATGCGTTGAGGGTGCAGCAGGAGATGGCGTTTTAAGGGGGAAAGATTTAAACTCAAGAAAGGAGGAGGGAAGTGTTTAAGAAGAAGGTCTTGTGGGTTGTGGGAGGAGTAATTTTATTAGTCATATACGCTGCTGTGGTTATGTCAATGCAAAGGTGTGCAGTAAGGAGCATACAAGGAAAATTTGGAGAGAGTGGAGAGAGTAGAGAAACTAAATCATTAGCATTGAGAGATTGGACCGAATCAAGACAAAGTGTTGTAGATATTCCTGCAGTAAGAAAACTTATTAAAAAAGCAGAACTTAATTTGGAGGTAAAAAATTGCGAAGAAGTCTCCAAAAAAATCGTCAATATAGTTAACAGTTTTTCCGGAATTGTTATTGATTCTGAAATACGAAAATATCCCAATGAGTCAAAAAGGGGACGGATGGTTTTAAAGATATTACCAAAGGACTTTGATATAGTTTTGCGAAAATTAAAAGAATTAGGCAAGGTGGATTTGGAACGGATTACAGCTGGGGACGTAACAGAGGAATATGTTGATTTAGAAGCAAGATTAAAAAATTTTCAGCGGGTAAAGGAAAGGCTATTTAAAATCTTAGAGGAAAGGGCGCGTGAAGTAAAGGATATTTTGAAAGTAGAGCGTGAATTATCAAGATTGGGAGAGCAAATAGAACGAATCGAAGGTAGAATGAAATATTTAAATAGACAGGTTGAATTGGCAACAATCACTGTTAATTATTATGAGCCTAAGGCGATAGCTCCCGAACCATTAAATATTGTAAAGAGATTTAAGGAAACAATGAGAACAGCGGTAGAAGCATTTATCAATGTATTTAATGGTGTAATTGTAGTAATCGCAGCGATATTACCTATTTTAATTTGGGCTGTTATAATTATCTTAATTAGTATAGCAATCAAAAGGTTATTTATAAAAAAATCTTAGTAACTTTAACGACTGGCATAGAGAGAGGCGCAAAAGTAATTCTTTTGCTAGGTTAGGGTAAGGAATTAAGCACAATGTTTTGTTTAGAATCTTAGTTAAGTTTTTAGCATTAAGAGTTTGTTAAAACTCTGAGATCTCCTGGCGTATAATAAAACCTGAAAGGAGGTCTCAATGGAACCAAAAAATAATTATCGAAAAATCAATGATCCAAAGGAGCGCTTAAGAATCGTGCTTGCAAGCCTTCAACCTGGAGTTAATAAATCAGAGCTGTGTCGCCAAGAGGGCATCTATATTCAGCAGTTGGTACGCTGGACACAAGAAGCCTTAAAAGGCGCTGAAGAGAGCCTAAAGAAGCGACCCCGAAGAGCCAAAGAGTACGATTCTGAAAAAGAGTATCTAAAACAAGAGGTAGACCATCTCAAAGAGCTGCTTTTGGAGCAGACTAAAGAGATATCGGTTTTAAAAAAAGAACGCATACTTTATAAGATACCAGGGGAAACTACCCATGCGCTTTAGCCCGGAAGAAAAATTAGACATTATCCGGTTGCCCGTTATGCCGGCTTAGGCTTTGAGAAGACTTTGAACCTATTCGGCATCAAACCCCACAGGGTATGGCGCTGGATACGTAATATAGAAGATAAGGGATTTGCCGGTTTAATAGATCAACCTCCTATACCAAAGTCTTCACCAACTAAGCATCTCAAAGAGGAAGAGAATCTCATCATTGAAAAGGCCAATTCTTATACTCACCCAAACCACAGAAAGCTCGCCCATCAGATATTCCGCGATAGCCAGGTCTTTGTCTCTGAATCCCCCGTATACCGTGTTCTCAAAGAGCATAACCTTATTAGGCCTAAGCCAGTGCTTAAGATAGAAGCAGCCAAAAACTGGAAGAATCAACCCCAATCACCCCACGAGATATGGCATATCGATATCTCCTATATCCCTTGCGGGCTAAATGACAAGGGTAAAGCAATATTCTGGTACTTAATCGTTGTCTTAGATGGATATTCACGCTTTGTCCTTGCCTGGGACCTCTTCCCTGATATGACCAGAGAAAGATGCTTCGAGGTTGTGGACCAAGCCACATTTTTAGCTCAGCTGCCATCGGATAAAAGGCCTAAGCTTTTAAGCGACAACGGCAAGCAGTTTAGAGCGAAAAAAGCAAGAGAGTTTTTCAAAGAGCTGCTGAACATCACCCAGATATTTACCAGCAGCCATCATCCAGAAACTAACGGCAAATTGGAACGGCTCTTTGAAAGTGCTAAATATGAAGTCCTTTATCGCAATGATTACTCTTCACCTACTACAACAACCACAGGCTTCATCAGTCCCTTGGATACCGAACTCCAAGAGAGGTTTACTATGGCTTAAATCGAAACTATTCTGAGAAGCGGCAAATAGCAAAACTAGAAAAATTAAACCAAAGGAAGCAATATGGGGCTGAATCAGGAGATCTTTTAACAATTTCAAAAAGCTAAAAACTTAATTTTGTATTGACGCAGGACAAGCTTACCTAATTTAGACATTTTTAGAGTTATCTAATTACTATTTCTGAAAGTTATACTTTCTAACTTGATATATTTTCTTACTTTATGTTATACTTTAAGCGGAGGTGAGAAAAAATGATCATTGCTCGTCTAAAAGAAAAAAATCAGGTTACTCTGCCTAAAAAGATTGTTGAACGCCTCAATCTGAAGAAAGATGAATTTTTTGAAGTTAGAGTGGGGAAAAACTATATTATACTTATTCCTGTTGAGCTTAAGCCTAAATATATTCCTCAAGAGTTAGAAAAAATTAATAAGCTTATTACTAAAGAAAAGAAAAAGGCAAAAACTATAAAAGCAGGCAAAAAATTTCTCTCCTACATCAATAATATAAAATAATATGCGAATAATCAAAGTTCTCCCATCATTTGAGAGAACTCTGAAGAAACTTTCTATGAAAGATAAAGAAAAATTAAAAAAATCTTTACATCAGTTGAATAAAGAGATTTCCACCCTAGGGGTGGAAAAAGGAGAAATGATGGGCGCAAGATTAAGAAATGTTCAGATAAAGAAGA
>JAGGSQ010000067.1 GCA_021159015.1 Candidatus Omnitrophota bacterium
TCATTATATATCTTTCTTAACACCTTTGCCCTCATCATTGATTTTCGTTCACTATATTCTGGATGATTTTCTCTAATAGCTCTTACGAGATGTTGAAGAGACTTCCCCTCTGGATTCACAAAACTACCATCCTGCTTCCGTAAACTATTACTCCCTAAACCTATTGCATTGTTCATTTTATCATATTCCCACACAGAATAAAAACTTCTACCTTCACTATTTAAATAAGTCTCAGGACTATATAGTTCAGAGGGATTACCATACGGCGAAACCACCCAAATTTTGCTCATAATAAGCCTCCTAATTAATATCTATCTTTAATTATCTATAAGGTATCTTTGACCTTTTAACTTCTACATTTTTAAATCCGTTACTTTCCAAAAACGATTTAACAGCCCACTCTGGGCTTTTATTTTTAGCTCCCAAAATAACCTCCACTAAAGGTAATATGCTTAAATCTGACAAAGAAACTTTAACGCAAGGAACTATCTTCCTTTTTATATATCTAAACAAAAACTTTCCGTAGAACAGTAATGATAAAGAATAGAAGGGCTCTCATCCATATTTATTCTATATAATTAATCTAACGAGGATATATATTCTTCAAGACTCCTTCTGTATTCTGGCTTTATACCAGTCACTTTCTCCACTATACTACATACATCCTTATTCTTATCAACAACTTCAATCTTATGGCTATCAGGATCTAATTTAAATTTTCGTAATGCAGACTTAAAAAGCCATTTTAAGTAATAGTCAGATTCAGCAAAAGATACACCAATAATTACAATTTTACGTGCTTCCTCAAGTTCTTTTCTCGCTAATGCCCATATAAATCCTAATTTAGGAAATCTCTCAAATGCTTTATACATAGTAGGTAAAACAATTGCCGGCCTGGTAGCTGTCCCACATACTCTACAACTTGGAAAACTTCTAGATTGCTCTATAAATTCTTTTATCTCCACAGGAAAAAAACTAAAATGGTGCCTGCAATCTTCATTCGGGCAATAAACCCAATTAATACTTCCATGTAGTTTTAAAAACACCCCTCTTTTACCTTCCTGTGAAGTATAATAAATCCATTCCGGCCGCGTCCAGGATAATGGTTGGTTTATCAAAATTTGCTCCAATTTCTCAAGTAAAGGATGCGATTTACCTGAAATATTTTCCTTTTTGATAAATTCTTCCTTTTCTTTTTCAGATTTCTCTTCCCATAATCTTTGAAGTGTATCCTCAATTATAATATCGTAATTTAAAGTTATAACAGAATCTTGCGGCGTCAAATTCTGAAACAAAATTTTGTATTTTTCACTAGGATACAACTTATTTACTTTCTCCCGATGATATAGCAATAGTCTATTACTAATATATTTTATAAGTTCTCTCTGGGCTTCTTCTAAATAATAAAATTTACTTTCTCCTAATTCGCCAAATTTGCTAACTGCCAAATCTAAAAAGGTAACTACTTGTTCCAAATTAAACTTTACTCCTTTTAATTTTTTCTCTCTTCTCTCCATAGCTTTCTCTAACTCTTCTGTTATTCTAATTATTGAAATATTCTCCGGATCATCCTTAAATTCATCACTTATTCCTTCGATAATATCTTCCTTCTCTTCTAAAAATTTCTCTATTCTTTCCGGAAATATATCAAAATAATTTTCATAAGAAAAAGGTAAAAAATACTCTTCTAGAAATTTACTCAAGGATGGGAATTCTTTCACAGAAAGCTTATCGAAAAAATTACTCATCGTAGGTAATTGATATTCTGTTGCAAAAGATGCTCCAGCACCCAAGAAATATACTGTCCTCATTCCTCCACCTCAATCCCTAACTGCCTAAAGGTTTCTTTTATTTTATCCTCATAATCCTGTTCAGAGATTGCGCCTTCTTCGGCAGTAATTTCAACATTTAATTTTTCAAATTTGCTTTGAAGCAAGTGCATCACCCCCATAATCCCGGAAACCTTGCCTTTAGGAAGATTAAACTTTAAATGCACTATCGTAAGTGCTTTGCTTGGCTCTGGTGTAGTTGTGATATTGTCCGTATCAATTTCTATCTCTTGTCCAGAAGCATCTTCCAAGGAGCCAGAAGAAACTGGCTCTTTTTTAGACTCCTGTTCTTCTTTGCATATTTTCTCATCAATAATAACCTCTTTATCAGAAAAACTAACCGTTGGTTTTTCTTTAAAATAGCGGCAAATAGGTTCATCTTTCTCTAACTCCCCCAAGCCAAACAGCCCTTTATAAACCCCCTCTATAATGCCTTCTTCAAATACATTTTTATTCAATACTCTTGTCTCGCCGGGGGTCCTAAAAGAACTCTGGTAAATCTGGTTAGTGGGGCAATAAGTTTTCCCGGAAAGATACTTCTCGCGGATAACCAAAGGCGCTATTTTCTCAAGTATCTCGCCCTCAGCCCGCAGGGTTTCATATACGTCCTGGTCAATGTCCTTTTCCTCGCCATAAGTGGGAATTCCCAAATCAAGCTCTTTTAACCCTTCTTTCCCCGGCAAAATTATTAACCGGTATAATCTGCGTATATATTCGTTCAATTCTGAGTCTGCCTTCTTTATCTCTCTTAATACCTCTTGCTCCTGATCAGAAGTAAGCCTAAGATTTCCATCCTTTTTAATATACTCAAACCCCAATCTGCGCCTTAAAGCTTCGGCAAACGCCCCTCTTTCTGACTCTAACGGGCACAAAAAGACCAAGGTGTTTACATATACCCTGGGCGTCTTACCTTTATTTTTTAATATATTACTCATCAAACCATCATCACGCCGGCTTAAAATAACCAGTTTTAACTCTTCCGAATCAGAAATATTATTGCTTTTCTCTTCCCAAATAAAAACCTTTAAGGGGTGGCCTTTGATGTTATCTTCCAAAATCTCTTTTTCAAAATCAGACACTTCATCCTTCTTAATATTCTCCATCTTAGTAAGCAAAATTCTGTAAAGATTAGGCTAATTATTGAAAAAATACTTATCCGCAGAAGAGTGCAGGTAAAACAATTTGCCTCTTAACTGCTCTACCGCTTCAGCCACCACAGAGGCGGGATTTCCTATGGTAGTAGCCAATCTTTTAATATCAAGCATAGTTACGCCGTGTTCCTGCCCGCCGGAGAAAGAATGCATAAATATAGTAGTTGATGCGCGCCGGCCAAGGCCTAACCCCTGATAGGCGTCTCCCAATGACATATCTACTTTCTTAGAGCCGCTGGTTTTTCCTGTAATATCTGACGCTATTACTCCGTTAAATTCGGCCCCGATATGCTTTAGAAGTTCCTGGCGGATTTCTTGATTGCCAAGGTCAAAATCAGCCAAGCTGATATAAGGATTATGGCTTTGCTTTAAAGAGTAAACCACCAGAGAAAGAAGCCGCAAAACTCCTCTTGTCCTCTGAAAGGTAGGAAACGTCCCCCAGTAATGATATAAAACATCTATTACTTCCGGCAAAAACGGATAGGAGTCAAGAAATCTCTTTTTATACTCGTTTGGCTCAATACCAAGAGGAAAAAGTTTTTCTCTCTCTGCATAATCAAAAAAACCTGAGACAACCTCTTTGGCTTCATTTTCGTCTATACGGCTGAATAACCTTCTTCTAATAATATTGGAGATTTCATATTCCTGCACCGGCGTATAGATTTTCTCAAGCCGGCCGGACACCTTTTGCAACTGCTGATAGAGTTTTTCTGCGCTGGCATCATAATGCTCAATAATACTGGAAGGCAAAGTCACCACCAAACAGGCTTTCTCCAAAGCAGAAACAATCTCTGTAAGTTCCTGTATAAAAGCAATAGTTTGAGAAGCCAATGTGCTTTTGCCCACGCTTACACCTGCGGCTTTGGTAGCGTATTCCAATACCTCATCCATTAAAATAAGAACCGGCTGGTTAGAATAAAGAAGTTCTCTAATTGCTTCTTTCCCCGGGCTTGTATCGCCCGATAATTTCTCTATTTTTCCTGTTAACTGCTTCTCCAAAATTCCCCACAGCGTATCTTTAGCGCTCAGGCCTGTGCCGACAATCACCGCCCTTTTTGCGCCCCATTCTTTTGCCTTATGATACATTGCAATCAAAGAATGCGTTTTTCCGCCGCCAAAAGGAGTTTGTATCTGAATAATAGGGTCTGCGCCCTGGCCGGCTAATCGCTTTTTGATAACTGATAAAAGATTGCTCAACCCTTCGGTTAAATAAGTCTTAGAAAAGAATATATCAGCATCCTTATATTCCGCCGGGCCTCTTTGCTTATGCACTTCCCACAAATCTGCGGCAAAAACATCCATTGTCAGCCGGCCTTCTAAAATATCCTTATGAGGAATAGCTATAGTATGAAATGCTTTCATCATTTACCTCCTACAATAGTTCTTTCTCCTAAAAAAATGTCTGTTGACCTATATCCTTTCCTGCAGAATCTGCTTTTAATCTTTCTCTTCCTGCCAAAAACCCGTCCAACAGCTTTTTTTCTTTATCCTCTTTCGGCAAGGTCTCAGATATTGCCTGTGCCACCCGCCAAAACGCCTCTTTTGCGCCAAAACCAGAAACCTTAAGCAAACTAACTAAATCCTGCTTTTGGCTCTTCTCCCACAAAAGAAGGCCTTTGTGTAAAACATCTATAAGTTCAGTCTCGCCAATATCGTCTATCTTTCTCTCCTGCGGGCCTAATACCTTTATAAACTCAGACTGCTTTTTGATAAAAGTCTTTTTATTCCACAGATTAGCCAGCTCTATCCCACAGCTATGGGCAATCCTATTTGCCTCGTCAAAGTGCACTTTGGCTGCTCCATAATTCCATCTAAATAATACATAAAATCTGGTTAAATCAGAAATCTCACCCGCAAATCCATTGTGCAAAATCTGGCGCACCGCATAATCAGTGGCAATCTTGCGCACATCCTCCAATAATCTGTCTGCCCTTATAATATTTCCCTCATAATCCATAACTTTTTCGTATTTGCCAAACACCTCAATTGCCGAGCCAATGGCTGAGATAAAAAAGTCTGCCCCGCCTATTCCCTCAGACCAGAGTTTTTCCAGTTTTTCATTAAGGTATTTTTTTAATTCTTCTTTTACTTCATTGTAAAAGGCAGTCTTCTCTCTTTTCATCTTTCGGGCAATAATGTAAATTGACGACATTAAAGACGCTGTTCCCTGAGCATTTAGTTTTTCTTTCATTTCAGTATTTATCGGCCAAGCGCCGGTCATAACTAATCCTGAATCAAGTAAAGAATTTATAAGCGTCTCCCAGCCGGAAGTGGACTTATGGGCATAAACTATTATGGCAATTCCGTTTGATTTTAAAACCCGCCTAATTTCCTGAAAGGATTTTTTTAGCATATTTTCAAAAAAAACTTTAGCTTTATTCTTTCCGTTTTGCCTTACTGTATCAGAGATAATCTCTTGAGATTTGGGGGTTAAAGGAGTAGAAAATAAATCAGAATGAACATTTCCCAAGCTTCGTTTCAGCCAAACATAAAAAAAATCTGATAAAACTGCATATGAAATATTATCATAATACGGCGGGTCAGTAAAAACCGCATCAAAGAAGTTGTCCTCATAGGGAAGTTGCGTGGCGCTTGCCTGCGTCACGGTAGTGACAGGCAGGGAGGAGTGGGAGAGAGTAGCTGAATTTCTTATCCCATTTAGAATTTTAAAGGAAGTTTCTGCCACTCCCATAAGATTTGACCAACTTGTGCTAATCCCTGATATAGGATTGAGTTCAAAATAATCCCATGTCATTTGTATGGCTTGCCTTCCAACAAAAGCATTTATGACCTGAGTAGTATCCACTTTCCACGTGCAATTTGAACTTGTAAACATCGCTAGTTTATCTAATGTCAACCCCAAATAACTCACCACAACCTTTGCATATTCAGAATCTAAACCTTCTCCTATCATCTTCTTATACGCAAGGCGGACCTTCTCCACAAAAGTAATCAATGCCAGTTTCTGGCGGGAATTGAATAAGTCTCCCCATCTATTAATTCCATATCCCCTTCCTGCAACTGTAGTAGGATCATTTTTATCCATTTCCTCATCCGGCACAGGCTCTATTCCCCATTCATTTCTTAATTTTTCTTGTTTCTCTTTTAGATATTCCTCTGCCTGCCTGAAAATTTCTAAATCTTCTTCTTTTGCCAACCTGTATTTTTTGCCGCTTTGTCCAGATTTATGCAAAACAACTGCTATCATTCGCTGGCCGGACTTTCCTTCCTGAAAAAGCCTTCTTGTGGTTTTAGCATCTATTACTGCTCCACATACAGGGCAGGTTACAACCGCGCGCGCAATTGTGCCCTGCTCTGGGTTAAAATCTTTTGGCATTTTTTCATACCTGCCTGCCGCGATATCTGAAGTGCAGGTAGAACCTGCGCCTACTATTTTAAATTTAATCTCCTTCCCTTCTACATAAGGAAATAACGCAACCTTTTTATTTGCCTTTTTTGCCAGCCAGAATTGCCGCATTAAAGGAATTTCTGCCCCGCAGGAGGGATTCTGGCAAGGTAAAGTGCGCGCCCAAATGTATCCAACAGGAATTGAGCCGCCTGCCTGCCGCGCCGCAAGTTGACCGGCATTATATTCGCGTTTTAACCGTTTACACCCAAATCCTGTTTTTAAATCTTGCTCTCTTTTTACAGCCTTTTCTCTTGTCTTAAATTCTTCAAAATGAATCAGTTCTACTGGTAATCTTGATTTAGTCCAAGATACTTCTCCTTTGTTATGTTCACCTAACCTACGCGGTATATTATCTGTTTGTCCGATATAAAAACTATTGTCCTTACACTTTAAAACATAAACCCAATAAGCATTTGGGCGCGGCGCAGGCAGGTCTTTATCCTCAGGATAAAATTTGCCTATTTCCTTTTTTGCCTCTTCCAAAACCCAACTTCCCCATTTTTTAACATCCTCCAAAAGAGGATTTACCTCCTCTTCTACTTCTAAAAAACTTCCCTCAATTTTTTTCTTTCTTTTTACCTTTTTGCCGTATTTCTGCGGATATTCCAAAGTGCATTTTTGAATTAGCACTGCCACAGGATTATAATCATTAGAATAAACCTCACACCCAAGCCTTAACGCCTCTAAGGGAATTGCCCCGCCTCCGCCAAAAGGGTCTAATACGCGCGGCGGCTTTCCGTTATTTGCCTTTAGAATATTTTTACGCGCTTTTTCTATCATTGCAGGATTAAGAGAATTTTCCCACTTAGAAAAAACAATAATAAAATTACGTTCTTTATTCCACTCTTCTTTATTTTTTGGCGCAGGTATAAGGGCAGCGTAATTGGTTGCCCGTGATGAGGCAAGCGGCCGGCGCGCCCACCAGATATGAAGGGTCGAAATATGCCCGTGCCTGATATTCTTCTCCCGCGCAGATTCAACACTTACCTCTTTTACCGGAAAACTTACTTCAATGAAACGTTTGTCTGTAGTCATAAATTCCGCACCTTTCAATCAGTCAATTAGCATAGCCTGGAGCCAGTAAAAATAGCTTTGCGGGTTTGCCTTTTTTAAGCCCTCAAGGAGCTGATATTTGCCCGAAAGAGGCTTTCCTTTAATTAAGTTATAATCTACAGTTTTTGATATCCTCTTCTGGGCTGTAGCAAGCAGTCTACATATATAAGCAATTTTAGAGAAAGCGACTTTCAAATCTGACTGAGTGTATTTTAACATCAAATGATTGCTGACTCTTTTCAGGCCGCTGTTAATATGCTCGATTTCCTTATAAGTGTTATTTGCCCCTTTTAGCAAATACTGGCAGTATTTAAAGGATATATCTAGAATATTTTCTACTATTTCTTCTGAAGAATACCGGGTTTTTCTGAAAGTATTTTCCAGTTTAACAGTATTTTTAAATGTTTCTCGTATATCTTCAATATTGTCTATATATTCAAATAATGCCCCCAAATCAACAACCTGTTTAACAAATTCCATTTCTCTTTTAGCATTTAAGGAAATCCCTATGCTATTAGAAGCTATGGCTGTTAATTTATCTCCCAATAAACCTTCAATAGTGGGAATCTTAACTTTCATAGATGATTTTAAAGAAAGAGGGCAGGCTGACAGGCTTTTTTTAACCAGCTTAAAATAAGGGGGTTTACAGAAGATTATATCCAGAAGGATATATTGTTTAGCCCGGGCATAATGAGATTTATAATAAAATTTAAAATGTTTTTAGGTATGTTTTTCTTATTATCGCGCATATCCTCTGCCACATCATAAAATCCTGATTCAGAAGCCGCCTTTTTTAGATTACCTTCAAGCGAATATTTATCTTTGGGATTTAGAATGATATCAATATCTATAGAAAAACGGATGGGAGGAAATATATGCAGAAGAATAGATGTTCCGCCTTTAAAAATCAAATCGGGGTAGTGTTTTAACATTCCATCAAGCAGATTAAAAGCATAAACTGCCTTTTCAAAAATACCCCGATCGCGGAATTTTACTTTTTTACGAAGTTCTTCTAATGTTTCTTTTTTAATAATTGTTTCTTGCATACTATTGTTTCTTTATGACTTTTGCCACTTCATCAAAGTAAGCGCCAAAGGTCATATCAGTAAGTATGTCATTTTCAATAAGTTGCAAAAACAGCGCTTTAAAACATTTTCGCCTTCTACTATAGCCGGCAACTGTGCCAATATTAATTTTATATTGCAAACAAAGCTCTCTCCAGATTTGCCAGTAGTCAGCCTCAGACATATACCTGTATAAATTCAAATCTACAAACATATCTACTAAAATCTTTTCCAAAGAGGCCATTATCCCCTTATGAGGAGAACGCCTTACCATCTTGCGCACCACCACAGGGTTAGAAGAAATGGACAGCTTCTTAAAGAAATTTCTGCTACGCTTCTCTATAAAAACATCCCGATAATTCTTAGAGACAGCTTCAGAAAAGGGGTAAAGCAGTTCTTTTCCTGTTTCTATAAAAGTCAAATAATGAGCCTGCGTATGATGATATAAAGATTGCAATTGGCGCGTATCCCAGATTATAAAATCGGCAAAAGGGAAATCTTTCTTAAGCAATCTTGCTATTGTTTCGACTCTGCTTACAGAAAAAATCTGAAATTCTCTCTTTAGGGTAGTGTAAACACCGCGGCCTGCCTCAAAAATAATGCCTTGTTTTTTAAAGGTTAAAAGATAATTTTTAGCGAGTCGGATATCAATTTTCTTGTTTTTTACAAGAGAACGTAGAGAAAAATATTTGTTTTTCTTTATATAATCAAGAATACTCTCTTTGATAGTCACTATTTCCGCATCCTTTTAAACCTGCTTTTCTCCCATTCTTAAAATATCCTCGCCATTAATTAAATAACGTACTATCTCTATTCTTTCCTGAGCCTTAAGATTACGAGCAGGATTCTGCACTATGAGCAATTGGAGATTTTCTGAAGCATTGAAAACCACATAAAGATAATAATCATCGCCGAATCTCTGGGCCTTAAACCATTCGTTTTGAGTCAAGGCAATATCTCCTGTCTTTGCGCGCGCCTTTACTTCAATATAGCGGATATTGCCCTGAGTATCTTTAGAGCGGATATCAAAGCCCAAATTCTCTAAAGAAACATCTTCGGGGAATCTCCCCTGTTTCTTTTCGTATTCAAAGGCAGCCTGCATACCGATTTTTTCTATTTCTTCATCACTTGCCATAAAATCTTTCTTTTCCCTGGGCGGCTCTACCCTAATAATGCCTACAAACCTAGGCATATTCATAGTAAGATTTTTCTCTTTTTGTATCTGGTCTTGTAAATCCGCCTTGGCCTTTTCGTATTTAGACTTGCGCTCCTGTTTATTGTATATGGCAAGGTCAACGTTTTCTCCCTTCTCCTTGCGAAAATTCAATTTTATCAATTCCCCGTCTAATTTCATTATAAAATGCTCTAAAGATTTAATTCCGTATTTTTGTTTAATCTCAGCCTGGCGCTTGCGTTCTTTTAGAATCTCCTCTTTATATTCTTCAAGTTTATTGATAGCCGAATTTAGGCTCTTGTTTTTTAATAAATCAACATCTACCGGCTCCGAAGTATTAGGAGAACCTTCTGCAAAATCCCATATAATAGAAGGGTCAACTGGCATTATTTTATCTGTATCAGTTAAAGGAATATAAAACGCAAAAAGCCTCCTGCCGGCAATTTTGCCGCTTCCGTCCTGCAATTGGCCTTCATAAAAAATAATATAACCGTCTTTTCTGCCGTCGGGATCAATAAAAACTGCGCCTTCCAAAAGGCTCCGGGAAAATTCGCCTTCTATCCATCTCATAACTGCCTCAAAAAGAGGGTGCCCAAAAGAGACGAACTCTACATCTTGATTCTTAAAAGCAACATCCTTATCAAATGTTGCTCTGGAATATTTCTTATAAACTGGCCCGAGAGATTTCTTGAACACGTCGTTATCTGCAATCTTGCGAATGTCATAAGGAACAGAATCTATCGCTAACAAGTTGTTTTTCAACTCCCTTACTTTCCCGCCGGCTTTTGTAAATGCTTTTTTGAAAAAACTTTCCGTATACTCAGGAATAAGGCGGTATTCTTTTGCCTGCTGCTGCATTTCCTTTATTCGTGTATAATCAATAAAGCGCGTAGCAAGGCTTTCATCTAAATTGTCTCTCACTTTGGCAATATATTCTTCGTCAACACTGATTTCTATCTCTTTCAATATCTCATCAACATTGCGGGCACTGGCAGCAGCTTCTAATAAAAGCTGACTAAGGTTTTTATCTGAAAAAACTTCTCCCAAACAATCAAAAACCTTATCTGAGCCTAAAGCCTTTCTGATTTCTTCTATTTTCTTAAATAGTTTATTGAATACTTTCCCTTCGCGCGTATCTTCAGCCACAAGGTTAAATATAAATACTTCCTTATCCTGCCCATAACGATGAATTCTGCCCATTCTTTGTTCAAGCCTATTGGGATTCCAGGGAATATCGTAATTAATCATAAGATGGCAGAACTGAAGATTTATACCTTCGCCGGCGGCCTCAGTAGCGATAAGAATTTGCGCTTTTTCCTTAAAAATATGCTCTGCTTTTATTCTATCTGCAAGCGTCATACCGCCATAAATAGTAACAGTGGAATATCCCCATTGCTTAATCTTTTTCTCAAGATAAAACAAGGTATCCTTTGATTCTGTAAAAACAATTATTTTTTTATCCCCGGGTTCTGTATATTTCTGGCTTAATTCTTCCAGCGAATCTTTTAAGCTTTTTAACTTTATTTCATCTTCATCTTCAATAATGCTTTCTGCCTTAGTAATAAGTGCGGAGATGGTTTCTATTTCTAACTTTAATTCTTCCTTAGTCTCGGCAACACTTAATGTCTCCCAAATTTCTTCCTGTTTCCATCTGTTTTCCTCATTTAAATCTTCTATCTCGTCCATATCTAACAATTTAAGTTTTTCGTCATGAATCTTCTCGCTTTTCTCTATTAAATCCTGAAGTCGTTTTTTTCGTCTCTCTAAAGACCTTAAAAGGGCATAAATACTAGAAGCCATTCTTCGCTGTAAAATCACCAGAGCAAAGGCAATGTTGCGTTTTTTATCTTTGCTTAAAGCCAGATTGTATTGCGAACTAACATAGCGCGATAACTCATTATAAAGGTCTTTTTCCTGCGGCGAATTAGTCCCCAAATTAAAAGTTTTGGTTATTACATACCGTGGAAGAAAAAGCGGTTTTTCCCTCAAAATCTTTCAAATCTTCTTTAACTCGCCTGATAAACAAAGGGTTATCTTTATTCTTGATTGATTCCTGAACCATTTTTGCCGTAGCAAAAAATCCCGGTTCTAACAAATCAAGAAATAGCCTGAAATTTTCCGAATCGCCCTTATGAGGAATGGCGGTTAAAAACAACAAATGGTCGCTTATTTTTGACAATACCTCTCCCAGTTTATATCGGGCAGTCTTGTCCAATTGTCCTCCATAACGATAAGCACTCATTTTATGCGCCTCATCAACAACAATAAGGTCAAAATGCACCGCAGATATAGAAGGCAGAATATCGTCTTGTTTTAAGAAATCAATAGAGGTAATTATTTGATTTTCTCTTTGCCATACATTCTCGGCATAAAAAGAATGCAAGATTCCTCTGTCAACAGCAATAAAAGATTCCTCAAATTTATCAGACAATTCCCTTATCCATTGGTCTCTTATATGGCCGGGGGTAACTATTAATACCCTATTTACAAGATGGCGCAGTTTAAGTTCTTTAATAATTAATCCTGCCATTATTGTTTTCCCGGCACCAGGGTCATCGGCAATAAGAAATCTTATTCTGGGCAATTTCAACACCCGCCCGTAGACTGCCTCTATTTGATGAGGAAGGGGGTCTATTTTTGATACATTCATCGCCAAAAGCGGGTCATACAAAGAAGCAAAACGGTAGCGTATATTTTCTAAAGCCAAGAAAACCTGCCAAGCCTCCTGCGAGAATTTGGTATTTTGTATTTTAATAAAAGATTCGTTTAATTCTCTTTTGGGAACTAGCTGGTCAACAGAATTGTGCGAATTCAGCATTATCCCAATTATATGAAGATAATCCCCAACTTCTTCAACATGTTTTATCTCCACAGGTTCCGGCCAACGATAACTTTTAACAATATCGCCTTTTTCCATACTATACATATCACAATCTTACTGCTAGGACCCCTAAGCTCATTAATGTTTTTATTTTACCTCTCTTCCTTCAGACTTTCCAGCCATTTTCCCGCCTCTTTTACATCCTAAGTTTATATACCAGATTATTCTCTCATTCGTGCGAATGTGCGAATATTAAATCTATTAAATCCGCCCCTTTCTGCCAACTGCAACATTTAAGGACGTACCTATTTGGTTGCAGATGCAACATATAAGGACGTACCTGTATGGTTGCAGTTTAAACCTTTTTTGTCCACGCGGCAGGTGGGCAAGGTTGGTGGGTTATATAACGCCGCTTAAGAATAAAGCGACAAGGGTTTTAGAATCTAAAATTTCTCCGCGGCGCGCCTTTCTTTTAACCTCTCTAAGAGTCAAAACCTTTACTTCTATAAGCTCGTCTTTGTCGCCCTGCGGCTTATGCTCAAGCTTTCTAAGACAGCTGGCCTTATAGACAGTCATTTTTTCCGTGCTGTAGCCGCAGGCAAGATAGATAAGGCCGAGTTTTTCAAAACTGCGGGCAGAAAATCCTATCTCTTCTTTTATCTCCCGCCGCACACAGCTAAGAGGTTTTTCGCCTTTTTCTAAGGTGCCGGCGGGGATTTCCCATACATATTCTCCTACTACGGGGCGGAACTGGCGGATAAAAATAATCTGAGAGGCAGACAAAAAAGGCAGGACAGCTACTGAGCCGGGATGTTTTACATACTCTACTTTTGCCTTATAGCCGTTAGGGTAAAGGCTTTCTTTTCCGTAAACCCTAAGGAATCTGCCCGAAAACAAAAGTTTACTCTTCATTTTTACTCCAATCTTTATAAAGCCAGCAGGCTACCTGCCGGCCGGACCGCCGGAATAAAGGAGGAGAAGTACGGCAAAGAGTCTCCTGATAAGGGCAGCGGGCTCTAAAAACGCACCCCTTCTCCTCTTCGTCTTTTTTGCTAATTTCTCCCTGCGGCAAAAGCCGACGGGCACACTGCACTAAAAGCCGGCTGTAGGGATGAAGCGGCTCCTTAATTAACTCGGAAGCAGGAGAAACTTCTACTATCCTGCCCCGGTAAATAACACTAATCTTATCAGCCAAAGCCCCCAGCATTAATAAATTATGAGAGATAACTATAAAACTTAATTTTTTCTTCTTACGCAAGTCTAAAATAAGCCCTCTTATAGCCGCAGCGGCGATAACATCTAAACTGGAGGTCGGCTCGTCGGCAACAATAACTTTTGCCTCTACCGCCAGAGCCCTGGCTAAAGCTACTCTTTGAATCTGGCCGCCCGAAAGCTGATGAGGAAATCTCTTAAATATCTCTTCCTCTAAGCCTACCTCTTTCAATAAAACATAAGCCTTCTCCTTTGCTTCAGCCTGAGGATACCTCAAACTTAAGACTTCCTTTAATAAATCTCCCGTGCGGTAATTAGGGCTGAGGGAAGAAAAAGGGTCTTGAAATACCATCTGGATATCAGGAGGAAGCTTAAGATGAGAGGCATAACGGACCTCTCCCTCTGTAGGCTTCTCTATCCCGGCAATAATTTTGGCTAAAGTGGTTTTGCCGCAGGAGCTCTCGCCGGCCAGGCCGGCTATTTCAGACTCTTCAAGAGAAAAATCGGCGCCTTTAAGGGCAGTTATATAATGGCGGCGGGAGAAATAGCCGCCTCCCTGGTAAACTTTGGTAATCCCTTTTGCCTCTATCAAAACTTCATTCATAATCCTGCAGAGCTTCTGCTGCCTCCAGCAAGCTTTGAACGTAAGGATTAGCTGTATCTTTAAGATGAGCTGTATCTGACTCTTCTACAATCCTGCCTGCTTTTAAAAATACTACCCGCTGAGAAAAATACCTAACCAGGCTTAAATCGTGGGTTATAAATAGAACGGCAAAGCCAAAGCGCTGCTGCATATTTTTAATTAAACTTAAGATTTCCATCTCAATCGTTACATCCAAATTAGAAGTGGGCTCATCGGCAATGAGTAATTTCGGCCTCTGAGCCAGGGCCATAGCAATCATTACCCGCTGTGCCTCTCCTCCTGAAAGCTGGTGGGGAAAACTGTAAAGTTTTTTCTCCGCCTCCTTAATCCCTACCAGCTCCAGCAGGCCGCGGCTTAAATCCAGAGCTTGAGGGTAAGCTTTCTTCTGATTATAAATAAATACCTCTGTCAATTGGGCAGCGATATTAAGAGTAGGATTAAGAAAACTCGAGGGCTCCTGAAAAATATAGGAAATCTGCCCGTGCAGCATCCTAGAAGACAGAGTATCTTTGCGCAGGGCGGCTAAATCAAACCTTCTCTTCTGCCAGATTATTTCTCCTCCCAGCTTTAAAGAAGCAGGAAGCAGGCCGGTTAAAGCTAAAGCGAGAGTAGACTTACCCGAACCACTCTCACCTGCCAATGACAGGACTTCTCCTGAGAAAATCTGTAAATTTATCCCTTTAAGAATAAATTTCTTTGCCGCAGTCAGAACTTCTATATTTTTTGCACTTAAAATCTCTTCTTTCATTTATGCAGGCTCTCTCTTATTCCTTCCCCTATTAAGTTAAGCCCCAAAACCGTAAAAAATATGGCCAGCCCCGGAAAAACACTCATCCACCACCCTACCCCTAAACATTCTTTTGCCTCCAGAAGAATATTGCCCCAGGAAGCCTGCGGCGGCTGGACTCCCAGCCCTAAAAAGCTCAAAGAACTCTCAATCAGTACCGCCACGGCCATAGAAAGAGTAGCATTTACCATTACCGGCCCCCAGGCATTGGGGATAATATGGCGCATAATTACCCGCCGCTGTGAGAGGCCGCAGCTCAAGGCTGCTATTACAAAATTACGCTGGCGCAGAGAAAGAATCTCAGCTCGAATCAAGCGGGCGGGAGACATCCAGCTGGTAAAGCCGATAATCGCCATAATAATATATAACGAAGGATGCCTCGCCAATGCCACCAAGCTTAAAATAAGAAAAAAGGAAGGAAAGCAAAGCATAATATCAATAAAGCGAGAAATAATCTCATCAATTACCCCTCCGTAGAAACCTGCTATCGAGCCTAAGGCTACTCCTATTAATACAGAAATCCCCACGGCTACAAAACCTACCGCCAAACTCACCCTCCCCCCGTAAAGCAGGCGCGCCAGAAGGTCTCTTCCTAAAGTATCCGTACCTAAAAGATGGCGGGAAGAAGGAGAAAGAAGAGCCTCTTTTAAGTTTATGGCATTGGGATTGTAAGAAGTTATAAAGGGGGCAAAAACGCATACAAAGGCTATAAAGAAGATAATAAAAAAACCACTGAGAAAAATGGGGTTTCTAAACAAATGCTTCATTCCTTGCGCCATTTTATGTTTATACAAATGCAACAAAATGCTTCGTAAGCGAAATGTTGCACAATTCTTTTACTTTTCTTCTGCTTCATACCTAATGCGCGGGTCAGCCAAAGCATAACCGATGTCCGCCAGGAGATTACCCAGAAGCGTAAGCACCGCCCCGATAACTAAAAGCCCCATAATTAAAGGGTAGTCTCTGGCCATAACTCCTTCGTAAAAAAGCCTTCCCATGCCGGGAAGGGAAAAAATTGTCTCAAATATTACGCTTCCTCCCAGAAGCCCCGGCACCGAAAGCCCCAAAATTGTGATTACGGGAAGAAGCGCATTCCTTAGGGCATGGCGCAATAGAATCAGCCGCTGCGGCAGGCCTTTAGCCCGGGCCAAGATGATAAATTTAGACGAAAGGGCGGTATGCATCTCCTCCCGCACATAACGGGAAATTCCCGCCAGCGCCCCAAAAGTAGAAACAAAAATCGGCAGGACCAAATGGCGCGCCAAATCCCACACTTTGCCCGCCCAGGAATAATAAGGAAAATCGACCGAAACCAGTCCTGATACCGGCACAATCTGCCAATGAACCGCCAGAGTTTGCATAAGTAAGAGGGCCAGCCAAAAAGAAGGGAAAGAAAAACCTACAAAGACAAAAACCGTTATCGCCCTATCCAGGCCGCTGCCCTTCTTCAAAGCACCTATTATGCCTAAAGGCAGGGCTATAAGAAAAATAATGAAGAGAGAGATAAGGTTGATAAAAAGCGTAAGGGGAATCCGCTCTTTAATTTTATCAATCACCCGCCGCCCGTCTAAAAGAGATACGCCAAAATCAAACCGCACTATTCTCCTTAGCCAGTCTAAATACTGCTGAATAAGCGGTTTGTCCAGGCCGTAGATTTTAGTAAGCTTGGCTTTTACCTCTAAACTTACCTTAGGATTAAACACCACCCCTCCTAAAGGAGAGCCGGGCGAAAGATGGATAACCAAGAAAGAAACCAGACTGATACCTACGAGAAGAAAAACTATATTGAAGAGGCGCCTAATGATAAATCTTAACATAAGACTTTAAGACTAAAACATATATTTACGCTCTTGCTTCTCTACCCACCAGTCAATAAAGTTATAAAAATAGCCGCTGCGAGCCGGCTTTACTCCCCGAAAGCGGCGGTGCAGGCAACTAAGGCTGTAAGGCACGGCAATAAACATATAAGGCTGGTCCTCGTAAATAAGCCGGGCCACCTGAGTATAAATGGCTTTGCGTTTTTCTCTATCAAAAGTTCTGCGCCCGGCAAGAAGCAGTTTGTCCACCTCGGGGTTATTGTAGCCTACAAAGTTAAACTCGCCGGGGGCGGTTTTTTTCGAATAAAATATATCATAAAGGTCCGGGTCGAAAGACAAAGACCATCCTAAGAGTACGGCGTCAAAATTGCGCTGGTTTATCACCCTTTCTATAAATACCGACCATTCCACTACTTTTATATCTACTCCGATTCCCACTTTTTTCAATTGGTGCTGAATTATCTCAGCTATCTTCTGGCGCAGGAAAGAACCCTGGTTGGTAGTTATGGTAAAACGAAACTTTTTCCCTTCCTTTTCCAGAATACCATCGCCATCCCTGTCCTGCCAGCCAGCCTCCTCCAGCAGGCGGCGGGCCTTCTCAAGGCTGTAAGAAGCCGGCTTGAGGCTTTCACTATAAGCCCAGCTTTGAGGCGTAAAAGGGCCGTTAGAAACCAGAGCTTGAGAGTGATAAATGGATTTTACTATTTCTTTTTTGTCCACGGCAAAATTCAATGCCCGGCGCACTTTCTTATCAGAGAAAAGAGGGTTTTCGAGATTATAGCCTAAGTAAATAAAACTATGGGAAGGCAGACGGAATTTGAGAAAGTTTTTTCTAAAAAGAGCGCTTTTAGCATTAACTACATACTGCAGGGGTGTAAGCGAGGCGTTGTCTACTGCCTGCGAGAGTACTTCTAAGAAAAGGGTAGCAGAATCGGGAATAATCCTGAAAATAACTCTTTCTATAAAGGGAGGATACTCAAAATAATTTTTATTCGCCCGCAGTTCTATCAGCTGCTGATGTTTCCAGCGCACAAGCTCATAAGGACCTGTGCCTATAGGGTTTTCCCAGAAACGCAGTTTAGATAAATCTTTATCTTCGAGGAGGTGTTTAGGAATAATAGACATAGTCCAGCTGGCCAGAGCCGGCGCAAAGGGGTGGGTATATTTTACTTCTACGGTGTATTTGTCCAGAGCCTTAATAGCGCTTATTCTTTTAAAATCGCCGCTGTAAGGAGTGGGGACTCTGGGGTCAACTAGTTTTTGGTAGGTAAAAATAACGTCTTGAGCGCTAAATTCTACCCCATCCTGCCACTTAACCCTGCGGCGCAGATGAAAAATAAGAGTCCTGCCTCCATCTTTTATTTCCCAGCTCTCGGCTAAGTCTCCTTTAAGCTTTAAGTCTTTATCGTATTTGAGAAGGCCGTTAAAAATAAAAGAGCACACCTCGGCGGAAGCAGAATCGGAAGCTAAGATAGGAATTAGAGTCCTTACGCCTGCCCCCATACCAATAACTAATGTCCCGCCTCTTTCTTTAGAAAAAGCGCTAAGGTTAGAAAGGATGAGACTGAGAAAAAAGAAAATATTGACTACCAGTTTAAGATTGCGGCTTGGAAGCCTCACTTTTCTGGCCGGGTTTAGCAGCAGGATTAGTATTAGATTTTGGAGAAGAAGTTTTCTTTTCCTCTAATAAAGCCTTACGCTGCAAGATAGAACCGCCTCTTCTTTTAGAAAGAAGAGCCAAAGAAGTAGAGGTAACAAAGAAAAGTACAGCTAAGACAGTAGTGGTTTTTACCAGGAAACTGCTGGTTTTGGTACCGAACAAAGACTCAGCTCCCGCTAAAGCTTCCACCAGCCCCCCGCCGCGGCCGCGCTGGAGAAGTATTATTACTATCAGCAGTAAACAAACAATAATATGCAGAGTTAAAACCAAATTATACATCCAGGACGGCTCCTTCTATAATTTTAATAAACTTATCACTTTCTAAAGAAGCGCCTCCTACGAGAGCCCCGTCAATATCTTCCTCCTTAATAAGGAAAGTTATATTTTCCGGCTTTACGCTTCCGCCGTAAATAACAAGTATATCAGAAGAGGTATCTTCAGTGTAAAGCTTTCCTATGGTTTCTCTTATAAATTTATGCACTTCCTCTGCCTGATTGGGAGCGGCGGTTTTTCCCGTCCCAATAGCCCATACCGGCTCATAGGCAATAACTATTTTTCTTGCCTCTTCTTCCTTAATTTCTTCCAAAGCCCCTCTTAACTGCCGCTCTACCACTTCTATAGTCTTGCCCGCTTCTCTTTCTTCCAGTCTTTCTCCCACGCAAACAATAGGCAAGATTCCTTCCCTTAAAGCTGCTTTTATCTTTTTGTTGACATTTTCATCGCTTTCGCAGAAATAAGCCCTTCTTTCCGAATGCCCCAAAATTACATAACTGCATCCGGCGTCTTTAAGCATAAGCGGAGAAACTTCACCGGTAAAAGCCCCTTCTTTTTCCCAGAACATATTCTGGGCGGCAAGTTTGACAGGAGTAGAAGCAATAATATCTGCTACCGCGGCCAGAGCGGTAAAAGGAGGCGCCAGGACTATTTCAGCTCTGTCAAAGTCATAGAAACGCCGCTTAATTTCATTAGCTAGTTCGGCCGCTTCTTTAATACTTTTATGCATTTTCCAATTGCCGGCAATAAAAGGTTTTCTCTTCATTACTACTTATCCTTTATTATACTTAGGCCGGGAAGTTCCTTTCCCTCTAAAAACTCCAGAGAAGCTCCCCCGCCGGTAGAAACCCAGGTGACTTTATCTTTAATGCCAAACTTTTTAGCCGCACTGGCCGAATCTCCCCCTCCTACTACTACTACCGCCGAAATCTCAGCCAGAAAAAGAGCTATTTCTTTAGTGCCGCGGGCATACTCGTCTTTTTCAAATATTCCCAGCGGCCCGTTCCAGAGAACTGTTTTCGCCCCCCTAAGCTCTTCTTTAAACCTTTCTATACTTTTAGGCCCCACATCTACCCCCAGAAAACCCTCAGGAATCTCTTCCCTATCTGTGACTCTGGCAGAAGCAGGATTATCTAAGCTCTCTACTACTAAATGGTCCAGAGGCAAAATAATCTTCACTCCCTTTTCCTCTGCCTTCTTTAAAATGTCTCCCGCCAACGTGAGCCTGTCTTCTTCCAAACGGGAGGAGCCGATATTTTTGCCCTGTGCCTTTAAAAATGTGTAGCTCATTGCCCCGCCAATAATAATAACATCAACTTTATCCAGCAGGTTTTCAATAACGCCGATTTTATCAGAAACTTTCGCCCCTCCTAAGATAGCCACAAAAGGCTTATCAGGATGGTAAGCTACTTTGCCTAAGTTCTCAATTTCTTTCTCCATTAAGAAACCTATAGCAGCGGGAAGGAACCTGGCAATAATAGTAGTAGAAGCGTGGGCTCTGTGAGCGGTGCCAAAGGCATCATTAATATAAACATCGGCCAGCTCGGCCAGTTTCTTAGCAAATTCTTCCTCTCCTTTTGTCTCCTCGGGATGAAAACGCAGATTTTCCAGAAGCACAACCCTGGCCGCAAAAGAATCTATTTCTTTTTTAACTGCTTCACCTACACAGTCGTCTAATTTCAGAACTTCCTCCCCCAGAAGCTCCTGAAGGCGCTTCGCTACCGGGTTCATACGCAGTTCATCTACCACTTTTCCTTTGGGCCGTCCCAGATGACTCATAAGAATAAGTTTACGGGGATTCTGACTCAGGATATATTTTATTGTCGGTAAAGCTGCCTGGATGCGCGCATCGTCGCTTATTTTACCTTCTTTCAGAGGAACGTTGAAATCTACCCTTACCATAACCTTCTTGCCTTTAAGTTCTAAATCTTTAACGCTGAGTTTGGCCATGTTGTCTCCTTTTTAAAGATTCTTTCCCAAATATTCAATAAGGTCGGCCATCCTGCAGGAGTATCCCCATTCGTTATCATACCAGCTCAAAATTTTAACTAAATTCCCCCCTAAAACTTTGGTAGAAAGGCCGTCTACCAACGCTGAATAACTCATACCCACTATATCTTTAGACACTATAGGCTCTTCTGTATAACCCAGAATTCCCTTCAACTCTCCTTCGGCGGCTTCTTTTAAAACTTTGTTCACTTCTTCCGCCGTAGTATTCCTCTTAGTAACCAGAGTGATATCCGAAATAGAACCGCAAGGCGTAGGAACGCGCATAGCCATACCGTCGAATTTACCGCTCAAGGAAGGAATAACCTCTACTGCGGCTTTAGCAGCATTAGTAGTAGTAGGAATAATAGCTACTCCTGCGGCGCGGGCTCTTCTTAAATCTTTGTGAGGCAAATCCAGAATTCTCTGGTCATTAGTGTAAGAATGAACCGTAGTCATTAAAGCCTTCTCTATGCCTATCTTTTCTTCTATTACCTTCATTACCGGCGTAAGGCTGTTAGTAGTACAGGAAGCATTAGAAATAATATTATGTTTCTGAGGGTTATATTTTTCTATATTTACACCCATATTTACCATAACCGCATCTTCCGCATCTCCTTTATAACGCGCAGACAAAACTACCTTTTTTGCCCCTGCCTCTAAATGTTTACGGCAATCCTCCAAGGCTGTAAACCGGCCGGTTGACTCAATAGCTATATCCACTCCCAAATCTTTCCAGGGAAGCTGAGCAGGATCTTTTATTGCCAGCACTTTTATCTTCCTGCCTTCTACTACTAAGCTGTCGCCCTCTGCCTTTACTTCCTGCGGCAAAATACCAAAGTTAGAGTCGTACTTCAAAAGATGGGCTAAGGTTTTGGCGTCAGTCAAATCATTTACGGCCACAAACTCAATATCTTTCTTCTCCTTTAAAACAGCTCGAAATACCAGTCTGCCAATTCTGCCAAACCCGTTAATTCCTACTCTAATTCCCATTTCTACCCTCCTTTCTATTACAAATCAAGCCCGGATATTAACGTACCCTTAGGATATGTCAAAGTATACTGAATCTTTATTTCTCTACTATCTCCAGGAGCTAAATTTACCTCCCAAAGCATAACGCCTTCTTTATCCTGATAATTCTTCTCTGCCGGGGAAGGGTCAATTTTTACATTCTTCACTTCTATCTTATCGGTCTTTGATACCGGGACACTGTCTAATATATGTACGTCTTTCGGCTTATCCGTTAAATTCTCAACGGTTATCTTAAATACTAAATCCCTTATTATCGTCTGGCGCTTAAGTTTTCCAAAGAAAGTCTCTTTTACCTTATCACTTATCTTTTCTTCTTTGACTTTTATATCCCTTGCCGCGCCAAGGTTAATCATAAATTCTTCCCCTGCTTTCTTGCCGTCTAAGAATGTCTTCCCCGTGTAAGTTCCTTCAAAATAAACATTCAAACGCCCCGGCAGCAATTCGCTGTCAGCCTCTGCCCTGCACACAAAAAATACCATAGGATTTATTCTTGGAACAACATAATAATAGAAGTTACCTTTAAGCTGCCTGGAGAAAACAGGAAGCAGGGTATTTTTCTCGCGTGACGCTATATTAACAGCCTCTGGTAATCTATATTCAAAAGACAGCGGTAATTCCCTTGCTTTAGCAGCAGCCAAATGAGCCTCCTCTGCCTCCTCTTTAAGAGCTGAATCATAATTTAGAGCTCCTGCGCTCTGAACCACTGATTCGGCCTTCCATGCACCGGTAAGAGCGTTCCCGCCAAAAGCTGGTTTTCTCATACCTTTACTTTTATTATAAAACCTTCTAATATCTAAAAACCAGCTTCTCGGCGAAGGAAGACGCATCCCACTCAAAGGAATAGCGTTTGAAATTCTCAATTCAACATTATTCCAGTCTTCACCCGTTTTTTGTGTTATATCGGCAAACATAGTCAAATTTATCTCTTGGGAGCCGCCTGAAGCCTCAACTTTATAAAGCGGGCGCCAGGACGCCTGATAAACGATGTAAGACGATTCGATATTTACACTTTGGTTTTTGCTGGAACTAAATAAAATGTTAATAACCTTCTTTTCTTTATGCCGCGCGCCTCCTAAAGACGCAAGTTCCCTTTTGGCTTTATCTATTTCTTTATCTATTTCTTTTATTTTTTCGCTCAAGGCCTCTTTGTGCTCATTTATATCACTATATGTCTTATCAAGAAAATCCAGCATATTTTTTAACATATCGGGCTTCGGGAAACTTGTTTTTAAATCCTGCGGAACCTGCGCACTGGAAAAATGTATTATAGAATCCAGAAATTCTTGTTTCTTGGACAAAACATTATTCTCATCCGCAGCCTTAATCCTTTCGGCGTTCAGCTTATCTATTTTCTGCCTCAGCTTATTAATATTCTCCTGAGGCTGTCTTTCCAAATAAATTCTTTTTAACTGGACACTTAATATTTCTCCGCTGCCGAAAACTTTAGCAGTAACAGAATCTTTATCAACCCTGAATGCTTTTACCTCAAGTGAAATATCATTAAGTCCTTTCTTGACTTTTACGGATGCTCGGCGCGTAATCTGAGCTTTATTTGCGAAAACGGTAACTTTAGATATTCTCGAAGGGACAACATTTTCAGCAAAAACACAAAAGCATACAAAAACCAAGAAGAAAGAAAACACCGCTATCTTTTTCACAATCCCCTTCCTTTCTTAGACACTTAATTCTTTCCTGAGATATTTCGCTGCTTCTTCCGGGGGTGTCTGCACCACGTAAAAACCGCTCCCCCACTCAAAACCCGCTACGCGGTTGAGTTTAGGCATAATCTCTATATGCCAATGATAACCGCCAGGCATTTCTATAATATTTACAGGACAAGTATGAATTATATAATTATAAGGCGGATTGTCCAGAACTTCTTTTATCCGCCCCATAGTTTGCTTTAGAATAGAGGCAAGATAAGGCTTTTCTTCCTGGGGCATAAAGCCAAAATCACAATTGTGATTAACAGGGATAATCCACACTTCAAAAGGAAAACGCCCAAACAAAGGACAAAAAGCTATGAAATAGCGGTTCTGAAAGATAATCCTTTCCCCGTTTCCTCTTTCCTGAGAAATGATATCACAAAATATACAGCGCTCATGATATCCTATATAACGCGCCGCGCCTTTAAGTTCCTCCCGCACATTTTTAGGCACCATAGGCAGAGCAATAAGCTGAGAGTGCCCATGTTCCAGAGAAGAGCCGGCAATAGAGCCAAAGTTTTTAAATATAAGAATATAGCGAAAACGCCTGTCTTTTCTTAAATCCAGACTGCGGGAAAGATACGTGTCAATAACAAACTGAATTTCTTCCTCTTCCAGCTCTGAAAGCCCTTTGTAGTGATGGGGGCTGTCAATTATTACTTCGTGCGCTCCGATACCGCGCGATTTGTCATATACGCCCTCGCCTCTTTTGTCTAATTCTCCCTCTATCTTAAGCGCAGGAAATTTATTGGGCACCACTCTTACTTTCCATCCAGGGCTGTTCGGCGCGCCGCCCTCAGGCCTTATAGCTTCAATTTCCGGAGGAGTCATATGCTCATGGCCGTAGCAAAAAGGACAGTTTTCTTCCCCCTTAAACTCATCGTGAACCACCTCAAAATCTTTAGGAGTAAAAGGAGCTTCTTTGTTAACAATAACCCAGCGTCCCGTAATGGGGTCTCTTCTTAATTCCGGCATATTATTTTTCCTCTCTTAAATATTTAGCTGCCTCCTCGGATGGCACAGGACAAATATAGAACCCTGTCCCCCATTCAAAACCCGCTACCTGCGTAAGACGGGGAATAATCTCAATATGCCAATGATAATCATCTTCGATAGTAGTCCAATAGCCTTTATGTTCTCTTCGGAAAGGGGCGGTATGAAATACATAATTATAAGGCGGATCATTAAGAAGACTCTTCAGTTTAGTAAGAATCTTCTTTAGAACTACGGCTAGATTTTTCTTTTCCTCCTCATCAATACGAGAAAAATCCGGCCGGTGTTTTTTGGGCAGAATCCATACCTCAAAAGGAAAACGCGGCGCAAAAGGCGTTATAGCTACTATGCCGTCTTCTTCCAACACCACCCGCCGGCCGTCTTCCAGCTCCTGTCTGATTATATCGCAAAAGATGCAACGCTCATGATAATCATAATAACGACGTGCCCCTTCCAATTCTTCTTTTACTCGTTTTAGGTTTACCGGCGTAGCAATAATCTGAGAACGCGAATGCCTTATTTTGCTTCCTCCTGCCTTGTAGCCGTAATTTTTAAAGATTAAAACATACTTTATTGCCTCATCCTTTTCCAGTTCCTTGGTTCTTTGAATGTAAGCAGAAAACACTGCTTCTATCTGGCTTGAGTCCAAATCAGCCATATTGGCAATATGCTGGGGCGTCTCTATAACTACATCATGGCTGCCCCTGGCTCCAATTAAATCAAACAGCCCTATGCCTTTCCGCCATAGTTCAGCGTCTCTCTTTAAAAAAGGACTAATACTGGGGATAACTCTTACCTGCCAACCAGGACCATTAGGCTTCCCCTGAGAACGAAGAGCAAGTATTTCCGGCGGTGTAGAATCTTCTCTGCCAGCACAAAAAGGACATTCGGCAGGATTTTCGGCTGGTTCTTCTACTTTTTTAAAATCATGCGGACGCTTGCCTCTTTCGGTAGAAATAATTACCCAGCGGCCAATTATAGGGTCTTTCCTTAACTCCGGCATATTAATTTTTGCTAGATTTAGCTAACTATTATAACAAACCCCTCTAGAATTACAATGTTTAAAATAAATTTCTTGCCTGGACAGCTTTACTTAAAATAGCTGAGAATCTTTACCAGCTGTGGCCGCAAATCACACCGGTGTAAAACCATATCTACCAGGCCATGCTGCAAGGAAAATTCTGCTCTTTGAAAGCCTTCGGGAAGTTTCTGCCTTATAGTCTGCTCAATCACCCGCGGACCAGTAAAACCAATCAAGGCCCCCTTCTCGGCAATAGTGATATCGCCCAGGCCGGCAAAAGAAGCTAAGACTCCGGCCATAGTAGGATGGGTTAAAACCGCAATATAAGGAAAAGGGAGGGCTTTAAATTTTCCTAAAGCCAGAGAGGTTTTGGCCATCTGCATAAGAGAAAACATTCCCTCCTGCATTCTCGCTCCACCCCCCGAACCCGAGACAATTACTAAGGGACGCCGGAGTTCTACGGCCAGCTCTACGGCCCGCGTTATTTTTTCTCCCACCACCGAACCCATAGAACCCATAAAAAAACGCGAGTCCGTGGCTGCGAAAACAATGGGGCAACCTCCTAAAACTGCTTCTCCATAGATAGCAGCAGAATTAAGCTGGGTTTTCTCCTTTTCTTTCTTAAGTTTATCCTCATAAGAAACCGGCTGCCTAAATTCCAAAGGATCGTCAGAAGTCATCTCTTTGTCCCGTTCCTGAAAACTGTCTTCATCTAAAAGCATTTTAACTCTTTCATATACCCCCAGGGTAAAATGCCAGTCACATTTAGGACATACTTTCAGATTATCTTCCAAGCTCTTGCTGAATATAGCTTGAGCGCACCCGGGACACTTAAGCCACAAGCCAGCCGGTATATCCTTTTTAGATTTTATGGTACGGTATTTGTTTTTCTTACGAAAAAAATTTATCATAATTTACGCCCTACCAGTCCTGAGATAAATTTAGGATAAAAATAAGTACTCTTTTGCGGCAGTATCTTCCCTCCCAAGGCTATATTCATAATATCTTCTTTTTTACAAGGACGCAAGATAAAAGCTGTCTTCTTTTTCTCCCTGGCCAGCTTGACTGCTGCCCTGGCATCGTTATTCACGTAGATAATATCTTTTTCCTCCGGTTCTACCTTCAGTATACCTCTCAGAACCATCTGATGAAAGAGGTAAACATCCAATTTACAGTATACAGAATTAGAACTTGAGGTGAGAAAATGGAAAATAGTTTTTTTGTCCTTCAAAGAAAAAAGCAGTGCTTTTCCTCCGGAGTAAACAATAAAAGAAAAAGTCTTTGCGCGGAGCAACTTACCATAAAGCCTCTTAAAATTTTTCGTTTTACTAATACGAAAATGCTCCTTTAATTTAGCCATTAACTCTCCAACTGTTATGTCAAGATTAATTACTCTGTGAATAGGCAAAAGAAGCAGGTTGTCATCGGCAGGGCTAATATAAGAAAGTATATAGTTTATGTCGGAATAAGTGCGGTTTTTTTTATGCTGAAGATAGAAATTTCTTGCTACCTCAAAACGATGATGGCCATCCGCAATAAGCAGGCGGCGCCTCTCGAAGTAATTCTGTATATTTTTGATATCTTTTTTATTAGTCAGGCGCCAAAGGCGGTAATTTATTTTCTCACGGTCATTAAATTCAACCAGGGGCAGACGGTTCCTGTATTTTTTAGCCAGAAGTTTAATCAAATCTTTCTGAGCTGGCTTATAAATTACAAATACGGGGCTGAGGTTGGCTTCTACCTTCTCTAATAAATTTGTACGGTCTTCTTTGGCACGACGGTGGGTTCTCTCGTGGGGAAATATTTTGTTTTTAGCATTGAGGCGCAAAAGGCCCAGCATGCCCCAGCGGCAATAAGTCCTGCCGGAAAACTTAAATCTCTGCTCACAGAGGTAAAAAGCCTCTTTTCTGTCTTCTTGCAAGACTCCTTCCTTAAGCCAGCGGTAAAACCTGCGTCCCAGTGCCTCATAAGTCTGATGCGGTCCTTTAAGAAGAATATTGCAAAAATTATAAGGAGAACTCTTCTTTAGATTTCTTTCCTGCTGAGGACTAATGATATCATAAGGAGGACAACTTAAGCGGCCGATTTGTCCTAAAAGTCTTTCGTTATAAAGAAGGCCGCGAAAGGGTTTGACGGTGGTTCTACTTAGCATTATTATTTTTAGAAGTCTTCTCTGAGGAAGAACGGGGTGAATCTTTCTTCTGAGAACTCTGAGGCTGAGAAGCAGATGTCTTATTACTACTCTCTTTATTTTGGCTGTTTCTTTTGTAATCAGTAATATAAAACCCGCTTCCCTTAAAAATAAGGCCGGCTCCCGACCCGATTAATTTCTTTACTTCTCCTCCGCACCGCGGGCACTTTTTTACCGGCTTGTCTGTCATTTTCTGAAAAACTTCAAATATATAACCGCAAGTTTGACATTCATAATCATAATGGGGCATAACAGTCCTCCCTTCTAAAGATTAGCGAAAAGCCTTGCGAATCTTTTCCCGCAAGCCTCCTGCCGAAGAAATACTTTCACCTTTGAGCTTAGCCAGTTTCTCCCAGAATTCTCTTTCTGCATTGCTGAGACGGCGGGGAACTTCAATATTAACCTTTACCAATTCGTCTCCTCTTTTTTGACTGCGGCTGTGGATATCCGGCAAACCTTTTCCTTTAAGCCGAAAAACCGTCCCCGGCTGAGTCCCGGCAGGTATCTGCATTTCTACTTTCCCCTCTAAGGTTTCCACTTCTACTTCTCCTCCCAAAACCGCCTTAAGTACACTAATTTTAATAGTATAAAGAATGTTTACGCCGTCTCTTTCAAATAAAGGATGCCTCCTGATGCTTATCTTTACATAAAGATCTCCCTTGCCTCCTTCCGCCTCTTCTCCTTCACCCCGCAGACGCAAGGATGAACCTTCGGTGATTCCGGCAGGAATATTTACTTTGAGGGTGCGGCGGACTTTAACCACACCTCTTCCCTGACACTGCGGGCAGGGTCTGTCTATAATCTTTCCTTCTCCGCCGCAGCGCGGGCAGGTGCTTCCCAGCCGGACAAAACCGGCTGAAGTATACACTGTCCCTGTGCCGCGGCATTGAGGGCAAATTCTCTTGCCAGAACCAGCGGCGGCCCCTCCTCCGCCACAAGAAGGGCAAAGCTGCAGACGCGAGAAGGAAATTGTTTTTTGCGTTCCCCGCAGGACTTCTTCCAGGCCTACTTCAACCTTTACCTGAAGGTCTCTGCCGCGTCTGGCCCGGCGGCGGCTGGAGCGCGATGAGCCAAAGAAATCAAAACCAAAATCAGAAAACAAATCTTCAAAGATTGAACCAAACCCGCTCGAGCCAAAAATGTCGCTGAAATTGGCACTCCTGAATATATCTTCCGTAGAGAACTGAGAATCAATCCCGGCATGCCCGTACTGGTCATAAAGGCGGCGCTTATTTTCATCCGACAACACCGCATATGCCTCAGATATTTCCTTAAATTTCTCCTCCGCTTCTTTCTTCTTGCTCTCCGGGACCCTATCGGGATGAAATTGCATAGCTAGCTTACGATAAGCTCTTTTGATATCATCTAAAGTTGCGTTTCTGTCTAACCCTAATATCTCGTAATAATCACGCTTAGTTCCCATCATGCTATTTAATTGTTTACTTGTTGCCTTCCTCCTTGAAATCGGCATCTACTACTTCGGCATCTTTTACTTCTTCGGCTGCTTCCTTGCCTCCAGAAGCTGATGCCCCTCCCGAAGTATTAGTCGTATCAGTCGATGCTCCCTGTGCACCGCCCTGTGCCTGATTCTTAGCTGTAGCTTTATAAACTTCCTCAGCTAATTTGTGGGAAGCTTTAGCCAGTTCATCTATAGCTGCCTTAATCTTTTCTTTATCATCCGTCTTTTTAGCATCTTTCAAGGCGTTAAGTTTTCCCTCGATATTTTTCTTCTCCTGAGCTGAGACTTTATCACCATAATCTTTAAGAGATTTCTCCGTAGTATAGATAAGATTGTCCGCCTGGTTCCTTATCTCCGCCAGTTCTTTGCGCTTTTTATCCTCTTCGGCATATTTCTCAGCATCTTTAACCATTCTTTCTATTTCTTCCTGAGAAAGCTTGTGCGGTGCGGTAATTCTAATAGACTGCTCTTTTCCTGTACCTAAATCTTTGGCGGAGACATGCACAATGCCATTAGCGTCAATATCAAAAGTAACTTCTATTTTAGGCACGCCGCGGGGAGCGGGAGGAATCCCTACCAAATCAAACCTGCCTAATTCGGTATTATCATTAGCCATTTGACGCTCACCCTGCAAGACTCTGATGGTCACCGCATTCTGATTGTCTTCGGCCGTGGTAAAAATCTGGGATTTCTTGGTAGGAATAGTTGTATTTCTCTCAATTAGTTTGGTAAACACACCTCCTAAAGTCTCAATCCCCAAAGAAAGAGGCGTAACATCCAGAAGCAGCACATCTTTTACGTCACCCTTAATAATAGCCGCCTGAATGGCTGCGCCCATAGCGACGCATTCCATAGGGTCAACCCCTCTCTCAATTTTCTTCCCAATATAATCCTCTAAGGTTTTCTGAACTATTGGCATGCGGGTAGGACCTCCTACCATTACAATGCGGTTGATATCAGAAGCCGAAAGTTTTGCATCCTGGAGAGCCCGGTTGATAGATTCTTTGGTCTTCTCGACAATCGGCCTTACCAACTCCTCCAACTTTGCCCGGGTAATATTCATTACCAGATGTTTCGGCCCCGACTTATCCGCCGTAATAAAGGGAAGATTAATATCCGTGGTAATAGTGGAAGAAAGCTCAATCTTGGCTTTTTCCGCTGCTTCTCTCAGACGCTGCATAGCCATAGAGTCATTTCTCAAATCTATGCCGTTTTCTTTCTTGAACTCTTCAATAATATAATTCATTAATGCCTCGTCCATATCCCTGCCGCCCAGTTTGGTATCGCCGGAAGTAGACTTTACTTCAAACACACCCTGGGCCATTTCCATAATGGTAACATCCAGGGTGCCGCCGCCGAAGTCAAACACCAAAATCTTCTGTTCTTTTTCTTCTTTCCCCAGGCCATAAGCCAGACAGGCGGCGGTGGGTTCGTTGATAATACGCAACACTTTAAACCCGGCTATCTCACCGGCATCTTTAGTAGCCTGGCGCTGATTATCATTAAAATAGGCAGGACAAGTTATAACTGCTTCCTTTATCTCCTCGCCTAAATAGGCTTCGGCATCTTTCTTTATTTTCTGCAGGACAAAAGCTGAAAGCTGCTGGGGCGTAAATTCCTTGTCGAATATTTTGTATTTATAATCTTCGCCCATGCGGCGTTTGAAGCCGCTCACAGTACCTTCAGGATTAATGGAGGCCTGACGGCGGGCCGGCTCGCCTACCAGAAGCTGGCCTTCCTTAGTAAAAGCCACATAGGAAGGAAAAGCTTTGCCTCCTCCTACAGTTGTGCCTTCGGCTGAAGGAATGATTACCGGCCTGTCGCCTTCCATTACGCTACAGGCAGAATTGGAAGTCCCTAAATCAATACCTATTACTTTCGCCATAACATCCTCCTTTTAATCAGTACTTGTATCTGTTTCTTGAGATTTATCTGTTACTATTTCCTCCTTTTTGTTTTCTTCCTGTTCCTTCTGCGCAGAGTCGCCCTCCTCCCTGAGCGGCCGCCGGCTCACTTTTACTTTGGCCGGCCGCAAGACTTTCCCTTCATAAACATAACCTTCCTGAAGCACCTCCAGAACCACATTTTCTTCACAATCATCTCTTTCCTCAAAACCCATAACTTCATGCTGAAAGGGGTCAAATCTTTTCCCTTTTGCCTCGATTGGCTCCACATTTTCTTTCTCCAGGATGTTCTGCATGCGTTTCTCAATCATCTCAATTCCTTTGCGGTGCTCAGTATCAATATTTACCAGAGAAGCAAAAGCCATTTTTATTTCGTCATAAAGACTCACCAGTTCCCTCAAGAGACGAAAGTTGCTAAACTTTAGAAGCTCTTCCTTCTGTTTCTGCCAGAGTTTTTTGGCATTTTCATATTCAGCATAGAGGCGCACATATTTTTCCCACACTTTTTTCTTCTCTTCCGCTTCTTTTTTCAACTCCTGATACTCCTTTTCATCCAGTCTAATTTCTTTAGACTCCTTCTGATTCTGATGCGCCTCTTTTTTCCGGCCCGTTATTTGCTCTTTCTCTTTCTTTTTCTCTTCTGACATTCCTCACCGGCCTCCTTAAGTTAATATTTCCTTCTCCAAATAATTCTTCAAAGCCCGCAAGCGAGAAAGTGTCAGAGAATAATTCATTCTTATCGGCCCCAGCGTGCCCAAAAGAATTCTTTTATCTGTTTCCACATTCAAAGAAGAAATTATTAAAGAACAGTTACTTATCTCCTGCAGCGATATTTCATCGCCAATCAATACCTTCAAATCTTCGTCTTCTGCCAGGAAGTTTTCCTCTAAAAAATGAGCAAAAGAAGAAGTCTTTTCTTCCAAAAGGTCAAAAATCTGCTTTATGCTTTTTAGATCGGAGAAATCTGGCTGCTGCAGGATATAACTAGTACCCCAGAAAAATATTTTGTCCTCCTCCTCAGCGATTTTAGCCAGACCAGCATAATGAGTAAGACGAGAAACCAGGCGCGAGATATCTTCCAGGAGTAAGTTCAAATTACGCCGACGAATATCCTCTTTGAGAGTGGCAAAATAGCTGTAATAATCTTCCTCCTCTTCCTTTTTCTCCATAAGAAAATCAACATAGTAGCGAAAACCGCGCGGGGTAGGAATACGACCGGAAGAAGTATAAGGATGAACCAATAAACCTTCCTTCCCCAGCTCCGCCATAATATTTCTAATGGTGGCCGAGGAAGCAGGGAGTTGATATTTACGGCAGAGGTATTCCGAACTTATGGGACGGCATTCCTCAATATATGATTCTACCACTCGCCTCAAAACTGCGTCTTTTCTTTCTTTACTATGAATTCTCCACACCATTTTTCTTCCCTTTTAGCAAACCAGTAAATAGAGTGCTAATTATATAACTTCAGCTTATTTTGTCAAGAAAGTTCTCTTTTTATCTAAGTGCCTCTCCAACATATGCTTATATTTATCTATTTGCTTAACCAGAGCGGCAAAAGCTCCATTGAAAGCCTTAGCCAGGTTTTTGTTCTCCTCCTCTACCTTAATCGTCTTGTGAGGTAAAAAAAGTTTAAGGGAAACTGAAAACAACTCTTTATGGGGATTTTTCTCCCCGCTGATAATCAGATGTAAAGCCTCATCTTTCTTAAGCATACGCACACGGCGCTTAACCTTCGAAATGTCTTTTTCTAAAATATCCTGCAAAACTTTAGTAGAAGCTATGTTTTTAAGAGAAATATCAATGCGCATTATGTCTCCTTTCTTTAATGAGTCTCAAATACAACCTCCCCATCTTTAAGTTTGGCTTTTACTTCTGCCGGCGGCATAATTTTCCCTGCCAGCATCTGGCGGCTTAAGCTGTCTACCAGATATTTATTAATTACCCGCTTTAAGGGACGGGCACCATAATCAGGACTATACCCTTTAGCAGCCAGGAAATGACGCAGGCCTGAATCTATCTCTAAATCTATGTTGCGCTGTGCAAGGCGTCTTTTGACTTTCGCCACTTGAATATCCACTATTCTTTCAATCACTTCCTTACCTAACTTGTTAAATATGATTATTTCATCCAAACGGTTAAGAAACTCCGGCCGAAAATGCTGGCAAAGCAACTCTAATATTTTATTTCTTATTTCTTCTTTGCGCAAGGAATCTTGTTGAAAATATTGACTGCCCAAATTAGAAGTCATAATAATTAAGGTATTTCTAAAGTTAACTACTCTGCCTTGAGAATCAGTAAGCCTTCCCTCATCCAGAACCTGCAGGAGCAGGTTGAATACTTCAGGATGCGCCTTTTCTATCTCATCCAGAAGCACTACCGCATAAGGCCTTCTTCTTACTGCCTCTGTTAACTGTCCGCCTTCTTCATAGCCAACATAACCAGGAGGTGCGCCAATGAGGCGGGAAGTAGAAAACTTCTCCATATATTCAGACATATCTATACGTACAATCGCCTGCTCGTCGTTAAACAAAAACCAAGCCAAAGCCTTAGCTAACTCAGTTTTTCCTACTCCTGTGGGGCCCAGAAATAAAAATGAACCTAAAGGCTTGTTGGGATCAGAAAGCCCGGCCCGACTGCGCCGAATGCAGTCAGCAATCAGGCCTACTGCTTCATCTTGCCCTACTACTCTGGTTTTAATCTCTTCCTCCATACGCAAGAGTTTTTGCATTTCCTCTTCCATAAGTTTAGCTACCGGAATACCGGTCCATTTGGAAACAATCTCAGCAATATCTTCCTCATCGACTTCTTCCTTAAGCATCATATGGTTATGTTTTTGATATTGCTGCAGTTTGTTCTGGTATTCCTCCAGTTCTTTCTGCAGGCGGGGAATTTCTCCGTAGGTAATCTCTGCTACCCTGTCCAGGCTTGCCTGACGCTGAAAATTCCGGGCTTGTGTCTTTAAAGATTCTATTTTCTCTTTTATTCTTCTTATGTTTTCTATTACCTCTTTTTCTTCCTGCCAGCGCTGTGTTATAGCCTCAAGTTCTTTCTTCAATTTGTTTATCTCTTCTTCCAGCTTCTGGCGCCTCTTTTTTGCTTCTTCATCCTTTTCTTTAGCTAAAGCCTGACGCTGTATCTCCAGCTGTAAAATTTCCCTTTCCCGCCGGTCTATTTCTTCCGGCTTGGAGTCTATCTCAATACGCAGACGGCTGGCGGCCTCGTCAATTAAATCAATAGCCTTATCGGGAAGAAATCTTCCGGAAATATAGCGGTCAGATAAAACCGCGGCAGCAATTAAAGCCGCGTCTTTAATTCTCACGCCATGATGAACCTCGTACTTTTCTTTCAGGCCCCTCAAAATAGCAATAGTCTGTTCAACCGTAGGAGGAGAAATAAATACCGGCTGAAAACGTCTCTCTAAAGCGGCGTCTTTTTCTATATACTTGCGGTATTCATCTAAAGTAGTTGCGCCAATACAACGCAGGAGCCCTCTGGCTAAAGCGGGTTTAAGCATATTAGAGGCATCAATTGCGCCTTCGGCCGAGCCCGCCCCTACCAACGTATGCAGCTCATCGATAAAAAGAATTATTTCCCCTTCTCTGGCCTCTATTTCTTTCAAAATAGCTTTCATTCTTTCTTCGAATTCTCCCCGGAACTTTGCCCCCGCCAGCATACTGGCTAAATCCAGAGCAATAATCTTTTTCTCTTTTAAGCCTTCCGGCACATCCCCTCCGGCGATGCGCTGAGCCAGGCCTTCTACGATTGCTGTTTTCCCTACTCCCGGCTCACCGATAAGCACAGGATTATTTTTCGTGCGGCGGGAAAGGACCTGAATCACCCTTCTTACTTCCTCATCCCTGCCGATTACTGGATCAAGCCTGTTTCTCCTGGCCAGAGCCGTAAGGTCACGCCCGTATTTCTCCAGAGCCTTATATTTTTCTTCTGCTTCGGCAGAATCAACGCGGTAACTTCCTCTTAATTCCCTAATTACTCTTTTTAAGTCCTGGCTGTTTATGCCGCGGCGGGAAAAATATCCTTTTAAAAACTCATCTTCAGCTAGCGCCAGCAAGATGTGTTCGGCAGCGACAAAATCATCTTTAAATTCTTTAGCAAAATCAAAAGCCCGCTGCAGCACTTTATTAAGACGGTTTGATGCATACAGTTGGCTGTTTTCTACCACTGGCTGCTCCTTGAGCTTCTCCTCTGTTTCTTTCTTAAGCTGGGCTATATTAATCCCCAGCTTGCTCAAGGCATCTTTAACTATTTCCTCCTCTAAAATTACGGAAACTAAATGCTCCGGCAGAAGCTGCTGGTGCTGCTTCTCACCAGCCACTATGCCGGCCTGGTTAAGTATCTCCTGAGCTCTATGGGTAAATTTGTGATAATTCATTTTCCCTCTTTAAAAATCCCCCTCGAGTGCTAAATCCGCCCCCTTACTTTTTTATGCCACATCAATTTTGATCTCCTCTCCCTTGTCCTCTTCTTTTTTAGGAAGAGTAATCTTTAAAACTCCATTCTTATAAACTGCTTTTACCTTAGAAGATTCAACTCTGGCCGGCAGAAGCACTTCCCGATAGAAACTACCACGGGTGCGCTCTAAGCGGTAATAATTTTTCTTTTTCTCTTCTTTTTTCTCATCCTTTTTGGCGGAAATAGTAAGTGTATCCCCTTTAAGATTAAGATGAACGTCCTTCTGCTCGAATCCCGGCAAATCAGCTTCAACATAAACATTAGTCTCATCTTCAGAGACATCTACTAAAGGAGCAAAAATATCACTAGCAGCTTTGCGCAGAGGCGAGAAGTCAAACAGTCTGTCAATCTCATTATGCAGCTCCTCTAAAGCCTTCCAGGGGTCATCTCTTCTGAATTTCATAAGGGCCATAACCATCACCTCCTTCTTTTAAATTGGCTGCGGATTTAGCACTCTGGGAGTAAGACTGCTAAAAAAACAGCAAAAAAATTTTAAAAACCTTCTATTTCCATAATAAACTTAACTCCTTTAATATTTATTCCTTCTTTCTTCATTAAGATATTTACAAACTCAATCTTCTTAATATCCTCCAGAGAAAAAAGCATCTTTTTTCTTCCCACCTTGCGCGGCTTAACTATACCCTCTTTGAGAAAAGAGCGCAATTTCCAATATTGCAAATGAGCCATCTTGCAGACAATCTCAATAGGAAAAAGCGGCTCGTCTTCATCAATGTTGATATCTATCTCC
>JAGGSQ010000052.1 GCA_021159015.1 Candidatus Omnitrophota bacterium
TTTATCAATTTAGCAATTTAGCAGTTTATCAGTTTATCAATTTATCAGTTTGACATTCATCTGCTCTGCTGTGGCTTTTGCCAGTTCACAATAATAAGCAACAGGGGCCTCTTCATCACCTGTCTCTAAATACGCCCTTGCTGGGCAGTGATAGCAAATAGCCCTTAAAGGGCAATCCTTACATTTAGAATCTGTCTTAAACTTTTCTTTTAAAAGTTGAGGAAAACGCTTATAGAAACCTTCTCTAAATGATTCTTTCTTTAAATCAGAACTGAATTTTTCACTGAATTGACAGAATTTCAGTATTCCATAGGGATTGATAAAAAATTGACTCATCCAGGCATTACAGCGATAAAGAAATTCTCTATCTCTATTTAAATCAGGAAAACCTGCTTTTAATCCATTTTGGTATTCTTCCCAAATTTCCGGGTCCTTTTTTCTAAGCTCCAACAACTCCTCAGGAGAAAGTCTAAATTCAGTGGGAGTTTTATCGCCATTTAATCTGGGATATATCATGGGGTCGTACTTGAAATAGTATCTATTCTTTGAAGGTTTACCTAAGAGTTCTTGCGCCCATCTTTTTATTTTAGCAATCTCATTTTTATTCTGTTTAAGGCAATTGGACTTCAAAATTAAAGGTAATTTTTTTTCTTTCAATTTTTTAATATTTTCTATAACTTTTTCAAATGAGCCTTCCACTTGAGTAATCGCTTCGTAGGCGCTTTTGGTTATCCCATTCAAAGTAATCTCTATGGAATAAGGAGGAGATTTTACCAAATAATCAATAATCTTATCTGTAAAAAGTGTACCATTGGTAAATAAGGTAATGATAAACCCTTTGTTTCTGGCATAAGCATAAATCTTCAAGAAATCGTCTCTGATTAAAGGCTCTCCTCCAGTAAAAGTGAGCCACAAACAGCCTTCTTTGTGGATTTCATCCAGAATTTCTTTCCACTCTTTAGTTGTTAATTCTCGGTTCTCTAACGTGTGACGTGTGACGTGTGACGTGTGACGTGTTGTATGTTTCCCCTCACTTCCTTTACAATAACAGTGAACGCAATTCAGATTACATCTATAGGTAAGTTCAATCTGACTATTTAAAGGATACTGGTCTTTTTTATTAGCTAAATTCCCATAGAAATGACCTCCGCTTATCTCTTCCATTACTCTTCCCCTGTAGTATAGTAGTATGGAATCACCAAAAAATAAAAAAGACCTAAGAAGAAACCACACTGGAAGAAGCAGAGATAGACCATCCTGGGGAACTGAAAGTAGTGACTAAATACTTATCAGGACCCGCACTACAAAAATGGCTATTTCTTGAAAGAGCAAGTCTATATCTTCCCCCCGGAGTGGCATGTATCGTTCTACCCGCCCAATAACAAGTACACCACAACACCGCCTGCTCAGGATTGAGTTTAATTCTGGTAACTCTGGGTCTGAATTTTGGTTTTCTTCCCATAACTTAACACCTCCTTTTTTGTTCTACTCCTTATATTTCAAGAAGTTTTTGCACTTTTTAGTATGGAATGCGTATATAAGGTTTACCAATTCAAACAAGTGCTTTTATCTCCTTCAAATCATTTAAAAATTGCAAAAGTTCTTTCTCTACCTCCTCAGGTGTGGCACCAAATCTTTTTAGAATCTCCTTCTTAATCTCATCCAATGTTTTCTTCCCATCAATCAGATTCCATACCGTCTGTCCTACTTTATTTAAGGTATAGATATAGTCGGCCTCCTCAGATGTCTTATAAATAGGGATTAAAATTGTCTCATCTTCAATCACCCTCATCACAAAATCTGGATTCCTTTTTAGAACTAAACTGTTGTCCATCTCTATCCCCCTTTCAATAATTTAGCTATCTTAAGACCTACTCTTAAAAGGATTCAGCATAACAATAACACGATTAATAAATTGCTGATACTTTATGGTAAGATTTTTAATATGATTTTTCCTTAAGATAGCTATGACTCTTCCTTTAACCATATCCTTACTTACAAGCTCAATTGATTTTGAATTATCACCTCACTATAAAGCAAATATCTCTGTTTACCCTTAATCTTTTTTACCAAGCGATGGCAAACCAGTTGGTTACTCTTAACATATAGAATTATATCACCTATTTTTAAATCTTTAAAGGAGGTTTTCTTAACTATCAGCTTATCCTTTGACCTTAAAAATGGCCACATATTAAAACCTGTCGCTTCGAAAAAAAATAAATCTGGAGATTCCTGCTTTAAAGCCATAATCTTATCTCTCTGTGTCATCTTTAACTTTGAATATACGAATTGCTGCAAGACCATTGGGATAATAAATAGTTTTAATCGGTGTTGTCTCAGGATGGTTAATTTTAAAGTGTTTCCACAGCCAACTAAATTCGCCTCCTCGATAATCCTCGGGGTGGGATTCTGGCGCCCAGACTATATAATAAACACCTTTCCTATGCTGTCCTATCTGTCTTTTTGGTCCACCATAAAACTCATCCCCTATAGCAGTATTAAACAGATAATAATTAAGGTAATATGTGTAGTGGCTCCATTGATGAATCGGTTATTATCCCATAATTCTTAATATCAGGAACTCGGCTTAAATACTGAGCTGCTTCTTTACAGCCATAACTATTAAATCGGCATTCTTCCAGGTTAAAAGGTGCAATTTGATAATAATGCACTATTTGAAAGACCTCTGTAAAGATTAGCCCCGTACAAAGAAAGATTCCTGTAAAAAACAATAATCTACACTTAAAGAAAGCCTTTTTTATAGCGTAGTTAAATATCTCTGCGAAAAGTTTAGCTATTACAATCAAAAAAGGTACTAAAATAATAATATATCTGGCTTGAAAAAATTTTACACCTGAAATAGCACCTAAACCACCTAAACCTAACCAGATTAAAAGAATTTTATCTGAAACTTCTCTGCGACAGAAAGAAATAAATATTGAAAACAAAACAATGAGAAGTGTCGTCCTACTTATTAACAACGGAGAATTCAGAGCTTTACCATAGAGAACAGAACCAGACGAATTAAAAAATAGGGCTTTAAATACTACGGGGCTATTATTTTTGAAATTTATCAATGACTTAATAAAAAAACAGCCAGAGTATCCTTAAAAGGTTCATCCTGATAGTACAAACGGTAAACCTTTCCTAAATATTGGTTATTTGACCTGTTATTTGCAAAAATATGAGTGGAGATAAAATTACAAGAAATATCAATATACCTAATAAAAATACTCCTGGTCTAAGCCAATAAAGTTCTTTTCTTAAAAACACTAATGTTACCAAAAAAATGGGAACAAAAAGTAAGGAAGCCTGATAGGTATAGAATGAACCCACACTAAGAAAAAGGCAGGAAAGCAAAAACCATAAATTGCTTTTTTTGTTAATAGACTTAACCAAAGATAAAAAAATTAAACATCCCAAAAGAGGTGTTTCAATCGTAGCCGCTCCTACTCTACTTTGAATTATATGCCAGGGTAAAAAACACAGTAACAGCGCAGATATTAGTCTTGCTCTTTCCCCATACATCTTTTTTGTTAACATATAAATCAGGATAACCGTGAATACGCCAATTAAAACTGAGGGCATACGAATGATATATATAGGATCAGAAAAAATCTTGTTTGTAAAAAAGTTAAGTAACTAAAGAAAGGCCGGATATATCCATGAAAACAAGAAACCGGAATACCCATAAATTTATCAAAATTGCTTAAGGAACCAATAGTCCATGTTGCTTCATCGTGATTAAGAGGAAAAAGTGTTAAGTTATATGCTCTAATAAAAAAGATAAAACAAAGATAAAACACAGTAATACTTTAAATCTCATCTCTCCTCTATAGACAAAATAGACTTCATTGCCTTATAAACTTCATCTGGTCTAATCATCTTCAAACACCTGTTATTTTTGCAAGCAGAAGAGCGATGATTAAAAATAGAAAAACAAGGAGAACAGATAAGATTTATATATATTACATAAGTCTCTCCTAAAGGAGCAAAAACAATAGGACTTTCCGGTCCAAATATAACAAATTTTTTTATTGGAGTTAACGAAGCCAGATGAGCTAAACCACAATCATAGGTAATCAAAACCTCAGCTATAGCAAAAAGAATTAACAATTCTGAAAGAGTAGTTTTTCCGTTGAGATTTATACAACGGTTACTATTAATAGCCTCACAAAATCTCTTTGCCTTATGGGAGAAATCTGCTTTTCCTACAACAACAATAAAATTTCTATCGTTCTCTAATATTCTTCTACAGAGAACAATAAAATTCTCTAATGGCCATTCTCTTAAAGGAAGGGTACCCTCTCCTGGATTAACAAGAAACAATTTTGCTCCTCTGTTTATCCCTAAATTTTGTAATTTCTTTAACATTCTTTCTTTTTTCTCCTCAGAGACAATAAACTCAGGCAAACTAACTTCTTCTCTATTAATAACTCTTTTTAAGTCCGGGGTATCTTTCCTATCAAATTCAACTACTTGCAAAAAAGACAGAAAAGATTTACTTATATGAATCATAGGATTGTACTGAATCTTGTGAGTCAATAAATTCCCTCGATATAAACCTTCAAGGGCATAATGATAAAACCCAATTCTTCTTTTCGCTCCTATCACAAAAGAAAATAAAACTGTAAAACGAGAAAAAAATTCTAAATCAAAAGCAACATCTATATTTTCTTTTCTCAATTTTTTTACCGCTCTTAAGGTATCTAAAACAAATAAGCAGACTGTGCTCTTCCTTATAGTCAATATCTTATCTGTAGAGATAATTCTCAATATCTCTAGAAGGGCTTTGTTTTCTTTAAAGCTAAGAAAGAAAACATCCGCTCGAGGGTATTTCTCTTTAAAATGTTTAATTAAAGGATAACTTAAAATAATACTTCCCATCTCTGACAATTTAATAAATAACACCTTAGCTACTTCTTTCTCTTTCTTCTCTCGATAAGAAAATAATTTCCAAATATAGTTTATACCGCTAAATAGAAAACACAGAGGGATACCTATCCAATAGTCTATTTTTTTCATGAATTCAATAGTCATCTTATTTTTTTCTTCAAGGATTCTGAGATTGCTCTAAAAATATAGAAAAAACGATTTCGATAAAAAAATCCTGTTTTTTTATCGTAAGGTTTAAGCCCATAGAATTTAGCAAACTGTTCTTGGAGGATGTTTAAAATATACTTTATTAGTTCTCCCAAAGATCATAAAGAAGAAAATGGGACTTAAGATAAAGATTTTTAATTCTGCAAACTTTTTATAGAAAAAGTATTCCTCCTTATAAAATTTTGTATACTCTTTTTCTCCCAGAAGATAATCTTAACTCTTTCCATATTGCTGACGGAGCATCAACTTCTGAAAGAAATTTAGCTTGATAAAGGATAAAAAATAAAGCTGCATAAAGGCTGTATTTTCTACTTGTATTTAAACAATAATCTCAGTCAAAATGATAAGCATATTTATAATACTACATCATATGCATTTTTAAGACAGAGCGTTCTACCATAGCGGCGATTATGTAAAACTAAACTAAAGAGTGCATCTTCCAGGGAAAAGTAATTTTATTAATTTCCCGTCTATATCAACTTCTCACTCTCTCTGCCAGATCTCTACTAAAATCGTACGACTCTTTCTTTTAAAATCAAGCCCCTAATGCAATTCCACAAAAGGCAATCTTCTCCTCTTCCCATAAAAGGCAAAATGACACTGATTATTCTTCCAATAATTTTCCTTATAGTTAACCATCCTTTTTGTCTATCATTCCTGCAATCACAAACCAAACAAAACTAAGCTGGAATACGTAAAAGTCAATATCTATAAGATTGTGCAGAAGAAAAAACAAATTAGTAAGAAAAAGAATCAGAGAAAGACTGCCTGTGCTATTAAATGCCGCTCTGGCGCTTGTCTTTAGAATATATACGACAAAGGCAGTAAAGCCTAAAAACCCCAGAATTCCATAGTCAAGCCACATCTGCAAAAACACGTTGTGGCAGTACATAATACCAGTATAAAGATAATAACCCCCTGCACCGCAGCCTGTCAAAGGATAGCGGGCGATAAGCAGAAATGCTCTCTGCCAGAAATGCAGCCTCTGCCAGAAAGAAAAAGAAGGCGTAGCTATGACAACAGAGTTTTGACGCAGGATAAATATAAAAAATATTACCAAGAAAGCAGCAAGAAGAAAAAAAACAAACTGCACCTTAGCCTTTCTTTTCGTAAGCAGTAAGTAAACACTTAAGACAACGCTCAGGCAGAATAAAGCACCTAAGGAACGGCTCAAAATAACCAAAGACATAAAAACTACACCCAGAATAACCTGCCAAACTTTTTCTCTTTCCTTATAACTTACTCCCAGATTAAGGATAAAAGCTAAAGACATAAAAGACCCTAAGGTATTGGGCAAAAGAAAAGGGAAAAAGGCGCGGTTCTGGCGCAGGAAGTATTCAGCAAAAGGATTGTTTATATTAGACTCCCTTAAGTAAGAAAGAATATGCCCTTTGCCAATGAAAAAGGCATAGAAAGAAACCAAAGAAACCAAAAAGGAAGAGAAAACCAAGGCGCGCATTATCTTTTGACTATCCAAAGACCTGCCTATTATAAAGCTCAGAAAACCAAAAACAAATATATAGTACTGGCGCCAGAAAATAATACGGCTGGGTGAGAAGGAAAGAGAAAACAATAAATAGAGAGAAGCCAGAGAAAAAAGCAATAATACTTTTGCGTTTACTCTCAATTGTCTTCTCATAAGGAGTATCAAAAAGAAGAGGAAAAAGCCTACTGACCAAATCTGACTAAAAACAGGAAAGGCCCATTTATTAATGAGAAAACGCGTGGCAAAGAGGAGATTAAGCATTGATAACTACTATGAAAGAAAACTTATCTTTTGGGAAGACTGCACTACCTCTCCGATAATAAAGACATCTATATCATTATCATTTTTCAAGCTACTTAGCACTCTTTGAGCTTGTTTCTTATCAACTATTAAAACCATCCCTATGCCCATATTAAAGACCGCATACATCTCTTTCTCGCTAATATTACCTTCTTTCTGGATAAAGCGAAAAATTTCAGGAACTGGCCAGCTTCTTTTATCTACTACAAATCCCAAACCTTCCGGCAAAAGCTTGGTGAGCTTGTTATAAAAAGCTCCCCCTGTTATGTGAGCAATGCCCTTTACCACAAGAGTACCCTTATTAAATCTTGCCAACAACCTTCTTACTGTTTTTACATAAATCCGTGTAGGTTCAAGCAGTTCTTCCGCATAGCTTCTTATTTGCTTTCGGCTAAGTACTTTCCTTACGAGAGAAAAACCATTGGAATGAAGTCCGGAAGAAGAAAGCCCTAGCAACAAATCTCCTTTTTTTATTTTATGCCCATCTACTATCTCTTTTTTCTCTACTACTCCCACACAAAATCCCGCCAGATCATACTCTCCCCTTTTATATACCCCCGGCATTTCCGCTGTTTCCCCTCCTAAAAGCACACATTTCGCCTCCTTAAGTCCTTTATATATCCCTTCTACAATATCTCCCAACACGCCTAAATTAAGCTTGCCACAGGCAATATAATCAAGAAAAAATAAAGGAGCGGCCCCACAGCAGACAATATCATTTACATTCATCGCTACCAAATCAATTCCTATAGTATTATGTTTTCCCAGAGCTTGCGCTAACTTGAGTTTCGTCCCTACGCCATCGCAGCTACACACCAGATAAGGATGTTTTCTTTTTTTAATAAAGCCGCCATCAAAAAATGTCGCAAAAGCGCGTAGGCGAGGATTCTGAGGCATAAACTTCCTTATCTCTCTCACAAATCTTTCTGCTGCCTCTACATCTACACCGCTCTGACGATAACTGGTTTTCTTTACTTTCCGAGGCATCTTCTGTTAATAGTCGCTACTATTTTTTCTCGCAAAGCCTGTGGCTCCTGCCACCTCCTCCGTACAAATCCATCCATATCCACCGCTAAAACCTGAGCTACTACAAGAGGAGACTTATCTCCAAGCCCCATAAGAAAGTAAATAAGCCGTGGCGAATAAGTAAGAAGTAGCCGAAAAGCTCTCTTTCTTACTGCCTCATGCTCACTGAGCAAATTCTCAGCTAAGATATCTTCTACATCTATGCCTCTCTTACGAAACTCAGCTCTTAAGTAACTAGAATTAACATAAACCCTGTCTAAAGAAGCACTTATCTTATCTCTAAATATAGCTAAGGCCACAGCTGCGTAGTAGCGTAGAGTTTCTGGCGCGTTATTATCAAGCAAGATATCTTTTGTTCTCTCTAGAACCTGCCGTTGGTCTAAATTAGCTAAAGCCACTAAGGAAGAACCTTTCAGTTGAGAATTAGAAGAATTTAACTCTTCCTCATCTGCTTTTACGAATATACCTGCTTCACTTAGCAAGATTTTTATATTAGCGCGCACAATATCTTTCCTTTCCCGTTCTAACGCCTCCCTAAGTATATCTATATGACTACCACCCATATTGCCTAGAGCCATAACCGCAGCATTACGCAAAAGCCAGGAAGAAGAGCTTAATGCGCCAATTATTTCCTCTTCTGCCTCTTTATACCTATTTCTGTTCCACGCCCTTACTATCTCTGCTTTTACTAAATCATTTCTTTCGCTTCTAAAAACTTGCCGCAGCCAATCAAGAAGCTCCTTTCTGTTACTTCGTCCGATTATCCTTACTGCTGCCACACGAATTTGAAGGATAGGAGAGTTTAGATATTTCTGAAGTTTAGCCTGAGTTAATTCTCCCCTAACCAAAGCCAAAACTAAATTGGCATAAGCTTTTATTATGGCATCGGAAGAATGCTGATTACGCTCTAAGGCTCTAATTATCTGGGCTGTTTTGAATTTAGTTGTCGCCACTGCCAAAAAGGCACGGATTTTTAATGTATCCGAATGTGACTCAAGAAACTCTGCAAGTATATTTCCGGTATTACTTACCTTAAAAGCCTCGATGTAATCTAAACCTACCCGACGCAGCTGAGAAGAACGGCAATATCCCCTTGCGCTGAGACTAACTCCCCCCAGAACCAAAATTAAACTAAAAACCAGCCCTATTCTTTTCATTTTCCCCTCCTAGCTAATACTGGTTGCCCCTCTCCAGGGCAAATTTATTTAATTCCTGCCTGGACTTAAGAGGATAGTTTCCGCTCCAGCAGGCGGTGCAATAATTATTGGCAGAATAGCGGAAACACCTAAGCATTCCTTCCAGGCTCAAGTAGCCAATACTGTCAACCTCTAAAAATCTCCTCTCTTCTTCCAGACTCATTTTATTAGCAATAAGCCTGTTTTTATCAGGGAAATCTATACCGTAAAAACAGCCGAAGCGGTGCGGAGGACAAGAAATACGCAAATGCACCTCTCTTGCTCCCAGACTCTTCAAATTTTTAACCCGGATACGGGAGGTAGTCCCGCGCACTATAGAATCATCAATTACGACTATGCGCTTATTGCTTACTACTTCTTTCAAAATATTAAATTTTAGACGGGCGGCTAATTCCCTCTCACTCTGATAGGGCTGAATAAAAGTCCTGCCTATATAATGATTGCGAATAATTCCCAAACCTAACGGTATATTTGACTCTTTAGAAAAACCTAAGGCCGCCGAAGTCCCTGAATCTGGCACCCCCACTACTACATCTGCTTCTACCGGATGTTCTTTTGCTAAGGCCCTACCTAGCTCTTCTCTCACCAGATGGACATTCTGCCCAAAGACAAAGGAATCGGGACGGGAAAAATAAATATGCTCAAAACTACAGAATGCTTTCTTCTTTAAGGAAGGAAATATTCTCTCAGAATGCAAACCATTTTTATCAACCCAAACTAACTCTCCCGGGTCCACCTCCCGCACGAACTCTGCTCCTACCAGATCCAAAGCGCAACTTTCAGAGGAAATATAAAAACTATCTCCTTTTTTCCCGATACACAAGGGACGAAACCCCAAAGGGTCTCTCATCCCCGCCACCAGCCTATCATTCATAATCAGAAGCGAATAAGCACCTCTTATTTTACCTGTGGCATATCTCATTTTGTCCAGGAAGCTCTCTCCTTTAGCCCTCATCATAAGATGAAGTATTATCTCCGAATCAGACGAACTCTGAAAGATTGCTCCCCTGTCTTCTAATTTTTCACGCAAAAGGCGGGAATTGAGAAGATTACCGTTATGAGCCAGACTCAAAGAACCGCGGCGTGAATCCACAAAGAGAGGTTGTATATTTCTAATAGCCGTAGAGCCGGTAGTAGAATAGCGCACATGTCCGATAGCTTGATATCCTTTTAAACTATTAAGTATTGTCTCATTAAAAACATCGCCTACTAATCCCATTCCGCGGTGATTACAAAATACTTCTCCGTCAAAAGAAGTAATGCCACACGATTCTTCTCCCCGATGCTGCAGTGAATACAGTCCCAAAAATACTTCTTTCGCTGCCTCTTTTTGCCCGAATACTCCAAAGAGACCGCAATATTCTTTAATCATTATTAAGCAAAATAACTTTTAATGTTTTTGAAAACTTCCAGCCCCCAGGCCTGAGCCTTCTCCTCTTTCTCATAAGGGCAATGCTCCGCATAAATATAACGCTCCGGATGCGGCATCATTCCTAATATATTTCCTTCTGTATTTACCACTGCCGCAATATTCTTTAGAGATCCATTAGGATTAAAAGGGTAGCCTCTCCTTTCTCCTTCTTCGTTTACATAACGCAAAGCCACAAGGTTTTCTTCCTCTATTTTACCTAATAAATTATCTTCTGTATAGAATTTTCCTTCTGCATGGGCTACCGGAAGAGGAAACACTTCAGGAAGATTTCTAAACCAAAAATGTCTGCCTATCCGCTCTTTTTTCAGCCATACCCAACGGTCCTCAAAACGCCCCGAATCATTAAGTATCAACGAACACCTCGGCTGGAAATCAGAGAAAGGCAGAAGGCCTAATTTGACCAAAATCTGGAAACCATTACATATACCCAAAATAAGCCCCCCTTTATGCATAAATTCTTGTAGTTCCTCCCTAAATATATTTTCGAGCTCCAAGGCAAAAACTTTTCCGGCCGATATATAATCTCCATAACTAAACCCTCCCGGGAGGCATATTATTTGATACTTATGAAATAACTGCTTTTTGTCTTTTAAAGTACTCACATGTACTATATCTGCCTCTACCTCTGCTTTCTCAAAAGCAAGTTTTGTCTCGCGTTCACAATTAGTCCCCGCCGCCCGCAAAATTATAGCTCTAGGAGAAATAGCCATTCTCAAACCTCTTCCAGCTTTTTCTTAATTTTTCTACTTCCAAATCTACTATTAACTCTGCTTCTCTGGAATAAACCTTTAGCTTTCTCTCTCCTACACACCCAACAAGACCAAAAGGAATTTGTGAAAATATTTTCTCAAATTTATCTTTATTCTCTTTTTTAACTTCTACTATAAACCGGCTGGGACTTTCTGAAAAAAGCAGGCTGAAGGCAGAAATATTTTCTTCCTGAGGCAGCTCTGAAAGAAAGACGTCTACTCCTTTATTTCCCCCTATACACATCTCAGCTAAACACACCCCTAATCCTCCCTCGGAAATATCATGGCAGGATTCTATCAAGTTATTTTTTTGTGCTATGTTTATGTGCTGGAAAATCGTGCGTGCCATTGCTGCATCTGCTTTAGGTACAAATCCCCCTCCCCTGCCCCATAGACGCAGAACCTCACTTCCCCCCAGCTCATTCTTTGTGACTCCTATAGCATAAACTAAGTTAGCTTTCTTTTGAAAGAAAGAGGGGGATGCTTTCTCCACATCTTCAATTATCCCTAAAGCTGAAATAAGCAAAGTAGGAGGAATTACAATACGTTTCCCCTCTAGAACAAACTCATTATAAAAGCTGTCCTTGCCGGAAATAAAGGGAACCCCTAAAGCCCTGGCATATTCGTAACAACCTCTAGCTGCTCTCACTAGCTCCCCGAGTTTTTCCTTATTTTCGGCTGAGCCCCAACAGAAATTGTCCAGAACCACACAGCGGCCAAAATCTGCCCCTTGTGAGATAATATTTCTTATTGCTTCATCGATAGCAGCCTTAGCCATCCAGTAAGGGTCAATATCAGAATAAAAAGGATTTATGCCACAACCCAGAACAATACCTTTTTTAGAATCATCCAGCGGTTTAATTATGGCCGCATCTGTTACTCCTCCATAGCGCCCCATCAAAGGTTTAGTGATAGTTTTAGCTTGTACTTCGTGATCATACTGACGAATAATCCAGTCTTTAGAAGCAATGTTGTAAGCACCTAAAAGCGCTAGTATAGTCTTGGCCTCGTCAATTCCTTCTATATCCGCTTCTTCCTCCTGCCTAACTTTCCATACTGCCTGCTTCTTTTCCTTTAAGAATCCCTTATGAAGAAAATTCATATCCAGACTACAAACATTCCTGCCCTTATAAAAAACTTCTAACCTTTTAGAAGAGGTAACTTTACCTATTACCGCTATATCTACTTCTTCCTGCCGGCAAATCTCTTTAAGCCGCTCGAGTTTCTCCGGCCAGAGTACTAAAACCATTCTCTCTTGAGACTCAGATATCCATATTTCTGTATAATTTAGGCCCTGGTACTTTAAAGGAGCCTTCTCTAAGTAAACTTCTACTCCCTGCTCTCTGGCAATCTCCCCTACTGCCGAAGAGAACCCTCCTGCCCCACAATCAGTGATAGCAGTAAACAAACCCTCACTTGCAGCTCTGGCTATCACTTCACATACTTTCTTCTCCTCCAAAGGATTTCCTATCTGTACCGCCGAACCCGCGGTATCAGTAGATTCTTCTTTCAGGATAGCAGAGGAGAAAGTGGCGCCATGAATACCGTCTTTGCCCGTGGCTCCTCCCATTACAACTACAATTTCCCCTGCCTCAACTGTTTTGAAAGATCTCTCTTGAGGCAAAATTCCTACATTGCCGCAAAAAACTAAGGGATTACCTAAAAAACGCTCCTCAAACAATACTGCTCCTGCTACTGTAGGTATACCCATACGATTGCCATAATCTCGCACTCCTGCCACAACCCCCTCTATAATGCGGCGCGGCGGCAAGAGAGAAGAGGGTAAAGATTCCTCTTGTGTGTCCGGACGGCCAAAGCAAAAGATATCTGTATTAGCAATAGGGAAAGCCCCCCTGCCTGTGCCAAGTATATCCCTAATCACGCCCCCTATACCCGTAGAAGCCCCTCCGTAAGGCTCAAGGCTAGAGGGATGATTATGGGTTTCAACTTTAAAACACACATTGTAACCTTTGTCAAACTTAATAATTCCGGCGTTATCTTCAAAAACAGATACGCAAAGAGGATGATTAATTTCTTGAGTAGCTTTTTTAATGGTAGAAGCAAATAAATTGCTGATTGTCTCTTGCCTTAAAATTTTACCTGTTTCATCTATCTCTATATATTCAAAATCACTACGGAAAGTCTTATGTAAACAATGCTCTGACCAGGTCTGGGCAATTGTTTCCAGTTCACAATCGGTAGGATTGCGGCCTTCTTTCTGAAAATATTCTTTAATCTTTTTCATCTCGGCTAGATTCAAAGAAAGCATTCCTTTTTTGCTTATTTCTTTAAGCTTAGATTCATCTGCATTCAGAAGGTCGATGAGTTTAAGTTCGAGTTTCTCCTTCTGTTTTTCCAGCCTCAGATGAGTTTTCTTTTTAAACTCGCCGAAATCAAGTAAATATTCAATTAAGGGGTTATATAAAAACTTGCGCGCCATCTCTGCATAATCCAGAGCCTCTGAAGCCACTAATTTATATTCGCGCACGTACTTAACTTCTCTTACTTTAAAGCCCATTTCTCTAATAATTCTTTTAGTGACTAAAGCCACATTGTCCATTACCTGAGGATAATAAGCTATGCTGATTACATTCCTTTCTTCCTTTACTTCGGAGATATTACTCACCCTATATTCTTCACTCACTCTATCACAAAGAACTCTTGCCGCTATCTCTTCTGCCGTGGCAAAAGATTCCTCCAGCTCCAGAAGGTAGACCGAAGAAAATTTTACTTCTACATTTTTATAACCTAAACCTTCTAGTTCTCTTTCTAATTTAAGAGCGGCATAGCTCTTCAGGCCCGCACGAGGGAAGACATCTACCTTATATATCATGGAATAATCAGAGTCCGGCTTTCCTATAAATTATATCTACGTTTTTAAGGTAAAACGAAGTATCAAAAAACCTTTCTATTTCCTGCCGGCTAAACAGCTGGGAAATTTTCCTATTCTTACCTAAAGCTGCAGCAAAATCTTCTCTTTTGTCTGAGGCACTAAGGGCAATTTTCTGGATTAAATCATAGGCCTCGGGACGCCCCAGGCCTTTTTCCATAAGCGCCAGTAGTATTTTCTGAGAATAAATCAGACCGCCGCTTTTTTCCAGATTAACCCGCATTCTCTTCCTGTCAACCACCAGTCCTTTCACTATTTCCTGCATTTTTCTCAGCATATATACAATAATTATCGTAGAATCGGGTATAATCACTCTCTCAGCAGAAGAATGAGAAATATCCCTCTCGTGCCACAAAGCAATATTTTCTAAAGCTACACCCAAGTTTCCCCGCAAGAGGCGGCTTAAGCCGCAAATCCGTTCACACAGAATAGGATTCCTCTTATGAGGCATAGCCGAAGAGCCTTTCTGGCCCTGATAGAAGGGTTCCTGCACTTCTCCTATCTCACTACGGCTCAAGGCTCTTATCTCCTGGGCAAAGCTTTCCATTACTGTACCTAAAACTGCCAGGGCGGAGATTAAATAACCTATCCTGTCGCGCGAGACAATCTGAGTAGAAAAAGAGGCAGGTTTTATTCCTATTTTCTTACACACAAATCTCTCTACCTTAGGACTAATATGGGCAAAAGTGCCTACTGCCCCGGAAATCTTGCCACAACATACCTTTTCTTCCGCCTCGTCTAACGCCGCTAAAGCCCGTTGCAATTCGTCGTAAAATTTGACAAACTTAAGACCAAAACTGTAAGGCTCCGCTTGCATGCCGTGGGTACGCGCCAGGCATAAAACATTCTTATAGAGATAGGCTTTATTCTTTACCAGACGCATAAGGCTCTTAATTTCTTTGCGAATTATTCTGCAGGCATCTTTAAGTTGCCACGCCAGCGTAGTATCTAAAATATCAGAAGAAGTAAGACCTAAATGCAGATAACGCGAGTATCCGCCTAAAGACTGAGAAAGATTCAATACAAAGGCAACAATATCATGGTGGGTTTTGTTCTCAATTCTCTTAATCTGAGGAATCGAAATACGCGCCCGGCGGCGTATCTGCACGGCAGCTTTTTGAGGAATCCTGCCTTCTCTCGCAAGAGCTTCGCATACCAGAATTTCAATCTTCAAAAATCTTTGGAATTTTGATTCTTCTGTCCAAATAGCGCCAATATCTTTGGGAGTATATCTCTCTATCATACCCTCACCCTAACAGATAAGATATTGTACTTTCTCTTAATAAAAAGTAAATATCTAATCAAAAATAACTGTCTTATTACGATAAACTAGTATCTTGCGCTCTAAGTGCCACAACAAAGCCCGGCTTAAAACTATTTTCTCTAGGTCCTTTCCTTTGCGTACAAAATCAGCCAAACTATCCCGATGGCTGACTCTTACTGTATCTTGCTCAATAATCGGGCCGCTATCCACTTCCGTGGTTACATAGTGACTGGTAGCTCCTATCAATTTAACCCCTCGTAGATAAGCTTGCCGATAAGGCCTGGCCCCGGCAAAAGCCGGCAAGAAAGAATGGTGAATATTAATAATCCTCTGAGGGAAATGCTTTATAAAATTGGAAGAGAGTATCCGCATATAGCGAGCTAGAACTACTATTTCAATATTGTGCTCCTCTAACAGAGCCAGCTCCTCTTTTTCTACATCCTGCACATTTCTCTTCCCCAAAGGAAAATAAAAGAATTTGATACCAAAACTTTTTACAATTTTCTCCGCATCTTTATGGTTACTTATCACCAGGGAAATATTACAGTGAAACTGGCCTTCTTCATAACGCAGGAGCAAATCATAAAGACAATGCAATTGGCGTGAGACAAAAATAGCTACCTGAGGACGGCTGGGAAAGAAATGTAATCTCCATTTCAACGAAAATTCCTTGGCTAAAGGTGCAAACTTATGAGGTATTTGTTGAGGTTTTATCTTAAATCGATGCAGAGACCATACAATACGCATAAAAAATGTATTGGTTTCAAAATCAGTATGCTCGTCGGAATGTTCTATATTTCCTCCGTGGGAATAGATAAAATTGGCGACTTTGGCAATAATACCTTTTCGGTCAGGGCAAGAAATAAGCAGAACTACCTTCTCTTTTTTATCCATAAAAAGATTATAAACCTAAGCTCTTTTTAAATCAATCAAATACCTGAGACGTACAAAAATAATTACACTTAAAACCAAATAATAAATAACCAGCCACAACAAAGATATACGAAAATCAAAGCTCGCTCCCGGCAGATGAGCAAAAAACATATTCAGTTTGACAAAAAGCTCTACCAGAAACTCTAAGCTCCTTCCGAATACTACAGCTAAAATGCCAAAGGCAAAACCAAAGTAGACAATAATAGCGGTAAGAATAACTCCCAGAAAAGGAATGTCTATAATATTGACGAAGATATTGAGGAAATATACCTTACCGAAGTAGAAACTTAGAAGCGGCCAGATGCCCAGATTAACAAATAATGAAAGAAAAAACAGCTTCCTGCCCCATGCCAGAGCTCCTCCTCCCGCCGCGGAAGAGGGATAGAAGTATTTAAAACCCACCAGAATGAAAAATACGCCTGAGAAAGAGAGCTGAAAACTAAGAGAAAAAATATCATAAGGCCTGAAGAGAAGATCAACCAAACCAGCCAAAGCTAAGGCACAGAATAAAGAGGGGCGCCGTCGCAGATAGAAACTGAAGGCGAAATAGCCATAGAAAAGGGCCGCTCTTAATACCGGAGGGCGCAGAGAACAGATAAAAGCATAAAACAAAATTAGAGGTACTGCTATTATTGTCCTCCGAGCATAATTAAAGCGCATTATTTTAAGGATAAATAAAACTACTCCCGCCACAATCCCCACATGCAGACCGCTTATAGCTAAGATATGAGCCGTGCCTGCTTTTACAAATATATGCCTTAAATTATTGAAGCAGATGTCTTTCTTTCCCAGAAATACTGCCTTTATAAAGCTTGCGGTTAAGAAGGAGAAGTTCTGACTCAAACGATGCTCTAAGAAAGAAGATATCTTCGCTGCTATTTTATGTAGAGAGAAGTTGTGCCGGAGAAGAAGAGGCTTATTAACTTTACGGCTATAAAGGGTAAACCTATAAGGAGACAAGAAAGAGAAAGTAGAAGGGGTCATTTTTAGCTTTGCTTTCAGAAGGTATATGTCAAAAAGAGTAAGGGAAGAACGAGAATAATCTTTCCATCTGGCCATACAGCGGCCTCTGCTCCAGCCATTATCTAACCAAAACTGTCCACCCGCCGGGTGGACAGAAAGGGTTCCTAAGAGCACGACACGGTAAAGATTGTAAGTTTTATATTCTCTTGATTTCTCCTGGGGTTGAATAAGGAAAGTTCTTTCTCCTAAAAGCTCATAGCAAGAACTCTGAAGGTTCTTTTCTTCTGTAGCACGCATCAAGCCGCCAAAGAAAAACACGCCTACTATTAATATGTCAAAAAGCAACAGTTTACTTCTCTTAAGTAAAAACACTGCTCCAAGCAAAAAAACAGCAGCTAGCAAGAATAAAAGCAAAAGAGGGAAAGAAAAAAGATAGCCCTCTACACACCCGAGGGCAAAAGCAACAAAAATCCAGAAAATGATAAAACTCAATTTATTTTGATAAACTTTGAGATTACTGGCAGCTTTTTTGGGCCTATACCTTTTACATTCAACAATTCTTTCTTGGCCCGAAACCTGCCGTTCTTCTGGCGGTAAGCGATAATTCTTTTTGCTATCTTTACGCCAATATGCGGAATCTGTATAAGTTCTGATAAGCTGGCCTGGTTTATATCCACCAGCAATTCATCTTTTCTTCCCTCATAGAATATCTCTCTGGAGCCATTGTACGTTCTGAAGAAAGAAAGATAGGGAACGCTTATCCCCAGCAAAAAGAAAAAGCCTACGATAATTAAAGCCTTTCGTTCCTGTGAGGTTAAAGAAAATAAGTATTTTCTCAATTTACAATATTTACCAGACGCCCGGGTATGTAAATAACCTTTTGGGGAGGGGAACTCCCTAAAAGCTCTTTAACTTTAGCTAGCGACAAAGCGGCTGACTCTATTTCCTCTTGCGGCATACTAACATCTATTTCCAGATGGTCTCTTACCTTGCCATTTATCATCACCGCAATATTAACCTTTTTCTCTTGAAGTACTTTTTCATCGTAGCTGGGCCAGAAAGACTGAAAAATGCTATTTTTTTCTCCCATTCTCTGCCAAGCTTCTTCTGAAATATGAGGAGTAAAAGGAGCCAGGAGCAAGAAAAGTGTCTTTACTGCTTCTTCAAACACACTCTTTTCTACCAAAGGAGGATTAACGTTAATACTTTTATAAATCTCATTTACCAATTCCATAATCATGGCAATAGCGGTATTAAACTGAAATGACGACTCCAGATCCTTAGTAACCTCTTTAACCGTCTGGTGGATTTTCCGTTTCAGACGCTGGTCTGCATCCTGATTATTGTTACTTTGCTGCCAATCCAATTCTTCCCTCATATCTAACAGGCGCCAGCAGCGTTTTAGAAAACGGAAGCACCCCACCAATCCCTCGTCTTTCCATTCAGCATCTTTCTCCGGCGGGCCCATAAAGAGAATATAAAGTCGCATAGTGTCAGCCCCATATGTATCTACAATATAATCAGGCGCCACCACATTACCTTTAGACTTAGACATTTTGAAACCATCTTTTACTATCATACCTTGCGTAAACAAACTATAGAATGGCTCAGAGAAACTAACCATCTTCAAATCATAAAGAAACTTATTGATAAAGCGGGAATACATAAGATGAAGAATAGCATGCTCTACCCCGCCAATATACTGGTCTACCGGTAACCAGCGATTAACATCTTCGGTAATAAAAGGAAGGCGGTGTTCTTGAGGGGAAATATAGCGTAGGTAATACCAGCTGGAATCAACAAAAGTATCCATAGTATCAGTCTCTCTCTTCGCAGCAGCGCCACAATGAGGACAAGTGGTATTTAAAAACTCTTTAACAAAATTAAGCGGCGATTGACCCGTAGGTAAAAATTCCACATTCTCTGGCAACAAAACTGGCAGATCTTCTTCCTCCACTGGCACAACACCGCAATTGGGACAATAAATAATGGGAATAGGTGCTCCCCAGTAACGCTGGCGGGAAATAAGCCAGTCCCGCAGCTTGTAATGGATTTTTCTTCTGCCAATCCCCTTATCTTCCATAAATTCAGCGATTTTCTTTTTAGCCAGAGAAGAATTGAGTCCCGAGAACTGGCCGGAGTTAATCAAAATCCCCTCTCCTTCGTATACATCTTCCTCGCTACCTGAGAGAGGTTTAATAACTTCTTTTATCTTAATATTATATTTCTTAGCAAATTCATAATCGCGCCGGTCATGAGCCGGCACACACATAATCGCACCTGTACCGTATTCTGCCAAAATATAATTGGCAATCCAGACGGGAATTCTTTCTTGAGTCATAGGATTAAGGGCATATTTACCACAAAATACCCCCTCCTTTTCGAAACTATCCAAAAGGCGAGCTGACTTAGGTTGGGATTTAGCTTTCTGGAGAAAAGCTTTTATTTCTTGTTTGTGAGGAGAATCTGCGATAAGTTTTTCCGCTAAAGGATGCTCAAAAGATATAGCTAGAAAAGTTGCACCAAAGATTGTATCAACACGGGTAGTAAAACATTTGATTTTTTTATCAGAATTCTCAAGCGCAAAATCTATTTCTACTCCTTCGGAACGCCCAATCCAGTTTTTCTGCATTAGTTTCACCCTCTCTGGCCAATTATTAAGTAATCTCAAATCCTCTAAAAGCCTGTCTGCATAAGCGGTAATTCTAAAAAACCACTGCTCAAGATCCTTCTGGATAACCGGTGTAGAACAACGCTCACATTTCCCTTCCATAACTTGCTCATTAGCCAAGACTGTCTGACAGCTGGGGCAGTAGTTAACTTGAGCTTTCTTACGATAAGCCAAGCCGTTCTCGTAGAGTTTTAGAAACAACCATTGCGTCCACTTGTAATAATCAGGCAGGCAGGTAGTAATTTCCCTACGCCAATCATACATAATTCCCCAGGAAGAAAGCTGTTCCTTAATTCTCTTTATATTGCGCAAAGTCCAATCTTTGGGATTAATCTTATGTTTTATAGCTTGATTCTCAGCCGGCAACCCAAAAGCATCCCAGCCCATAGGAGAAAGAACCGCAAACCTTTTCATCACCTTATAACGTACTACAGCATCACCAATTATGTAATTGCGTCCATGCCCCACATGAAGCTCAGAGGAGGGATAAGGAAACATAACCAGGCAATAATATTTGGAACGGCTGCGGTCTTTAACGTCTACCTGAAATAGACCTTGTTCTTGCCAAAATTTTTGCCACTTTTTCTCGATTTCTCTAAAATTATAGTCAGTCATGAGACACGAAAGATTCTTCTTATCTTACTTAAGTTTTTAGGATCGTCATCCTTGTCTTTCTTGGGAGTCTCAAGAATAAAAACTTTCTCACGTAAAACTTTATGGTTTACTATATTTCTAAATCCACCCAGTCCTATTTTCCCTTCTCCAATATGCCAATGGCGATCGCGGCGCGAACCTAATTCATCTTGTGTATCATTCAAATGTATTACTTCTATCTTCTCTTTACCTATATACTTATCTATCTTCTTTATAAAATCATCTAAGCCTCTTGCTGTTCTTATATTATAACCAGCACACCAACTATGGCAAGTATCAATACAAAGACCCAGATTTTGGCAATTCTTAAGCTCGCTAAATATATACTCTAATTCCTCTATTTCTGCTCCCAGCCAGTGTCCTGAACCTGAAGTATTTTCCAATAAAACTTTTATACCACGCGGTGACCTCTTCAGTACATAATCCAAAGCTTTAACTACCTGTCCTAAGCCTCGCAGACGAGTGGAGCCTTTAAAACTCCCGGGATGAATCACCATAAATTTAGCTCCTAAATCTTTAGCTTCTATAATATCGCGCAAAAACTCATTGCGAGAGAGTTTCCAGAGGCGGGGTTTAGAAGTAGCCAGGTTCTGCATATAAACGCTGTGCACCACTACCGGCCCTATCCCTAATTTCCTCAGGCTCCGCTTAAACCGCTGTTTATCGGCCGCGGGGAAAACTTTGGCTTTAAAAGCGCGGGGGTTGCGCAAAAAAATCTGAAAACAATTGCACCCCAATGACTCTGCCCGCTGGATGACCTTATCCAGTCCTCCCTCAATAGAAAGATGTACGCCTAAACGCAGACTCCTTTGGCCCATAAACTCTATCTTCCGTTAGAAAGTAAGATATTACCACAAGTCAACTCTTGCTTCAAACACAATAATTCCCTCTTAATCGAAATTGTTAAAGGCAAGATTGCAACTCTGAGGTGGGCTGGAAGCTATTTGAAAAAGGAAATTGGCAATCCGGCCATTCGGCCCCTCTGGCCCAGAAGAAGAAATTATATACAGGCCGCAACTCAGCTTATAAAAGAACTTTTAATCTACCCTCAAGCATTTGAGCTAATTTTTCCGGGGAGCTTCAGATTCTTTAAGAAACCGCCCTACCACTATTCCGGCCATAAAGGGGATAATTATCAACAAAAAGACTGCTGCTTGCGGCATAAGGGAAAACTTGAATCCCCCGCCAATATCAAGATTTAGATAAACCCCCTTATCTAACAGTATCTTTATCCCCCCGCTAAGAAGTTTCTCGATGAGGCGGCTGGCGATAAAAACAGCTATAGCAAAACTTGCTGCGCCTATACTTATCAGAAACGAAAAAGCCCTGTAAGCTCCAAACTTACGCTGCAGAGCTAAAATAAAAACCAAGGGCAGGAAAATATGGGCACAAATTATGCCCAAAATCCCTAGGGGAATAAGAAAATATTTGGCATTGTGAAAGATAAAAGGGAAATGTTTGTTAAAAGATTTATTCCCTAGCTGCTTTTTCAGACGGGAAGAGACTTCTTTTCCTACTCTTCTTAGAGAAATCTTCCTCTGAGCCAGATTTTCCTTCTTCTGTCTCTTTATTCTAAAAACGTCACTAACTCTCAGATATTGTTTGCCAAAAACGCTCTCTATCTTTATTAGCGGCAGGAATATTGAGGCACAATTTATTAAGGAAAATAATACAGCGGCATAAAAAAGACTTTTCTTCATTAATTGCGGCGGCTGAAAATTTTCTTAAACTTTACCGCCCGCACAAAATCGCAGTGTTTTTTAATATCATGGCTAAGCTCAACTACATCGTCACAATAGCCTACTGCTACCTGCAGGCCATTAAAACGGGCAAGTTTAAGAGCAGGTATCATATCAGTATCGGCACATAAAACGATTATTTTATCAACCAGCTGGCGGTAAGCCAGATGGGCGATATCCAGCCCCATAAGCATATCAACCTGCTTTTGGATAAAATCGGGGATGTTGCCGGGAAGCATCCCTCTGAATTTCAGCTTTCCTTCTCTTACCGCAATTAAATCTTCCGTGGATATCTTATCTAAGAAGGCAGAAGAAGTTTTATAAACATCATCGTTGGATAGGTCAATGCGACGGCCGTGCCAGGTAATTTCTTTTATGGGGGTTGAAACATAAAAAAATATACGGTGAACATACTCGTGTTTATCCACAAAGGCATAGATGAACCGCATTACATTTCTTACATTGTTATAGTCTACTTTCAAATGAAGCTTTTGAGTAGCGTGTAAAAATATACCTTTTCGTATATTTTCCCAATCTACAAATACTGCCACTTTTTGCACTCTTGCGCCTCTTTTTTATCTAAAAACAATAATAACTCTTTAACTATTTTAAAAGCAGGGGCAGGATTGTCAAGAAATCAAAGAGACTCTTTTCTAAGGACAAAACCGTTTAAGAGAGGAAGAACCAAGCGGCGGTTTACTTTTCTATAGACAATTTTTCCTTCCCAAGAGCCACCCTCTTTCACTTTCCCTCCTTCTAAAGTAAAGGCACAATCTTTTGGCAGGCTTCTTTTAAGAGAAAAATGCGCGTAGCAAATTCATCCGGATTCACCAACACCAGGCCTTTTCGGAAATATTCTCCCTCAGGTCTGCCTAAATTTATCTGGTATCCGGGATAATATAAAATACAAACAGACGCAAATCTGTATTTATTTTTACTAAAGCCGCACTTTTAAAAACAATGGAAATAAACCTGGTGCGGATGTATTCGCGGGCAATTTTTAAGGCTTCCTTCCATTTTTCGTAGGAGTTAATATGCTCCCGGTAAATTGATGAAACCCTTCCTACGTTCCCCGGATGGAACGGTAAAGAAAAACTTCAGGCCCTTTTGCTTTTTCACTCAAAAAAGGCATTATTACATAATCAAATGTCTATTGACAAAATCAACTTGCTCCTTTGTTATGTGGAAAGACACTCTTAATCCCAAATACACATTTTTATCTTCGCTATAAGCTGAACTATTTCTCAAGAGAATGGCAGTAAGTATTATTAGATTACTCTAAACAAATATTTAATTTCTTTTTGCGAGAATAAGACAGCGTTTTAGCTCAAACAAGAATCAACGCCGCCTGTGCCTATATATTCTTCTGGCCCGCCGCGGATGCCTGATTGCTGCCCGGGCCCGTTTTGGATGAGATTTTGCCACAGAATAGACTCTCTTAGCTGCATAAGGATGTTCCCGCGCTTTCTGGTAGGCCTTTTTACTCCTTTGGGGATGCTCATTAAGGTACTGACGGTGCCTGTATAAAACTTTGGCAAATTCAGGATGATTATTTAAAAATGCGCGGTTTTTGTAAACTTCTTTGGCTACTTCGGGATGATCGTTGAGCCATTTTCTATTTTTGTAGATACTCTCAGCTATTTTAGGATGTTCTTCCAGCCACTTATTATTAGCTACCAACTTCCTGGCTATCTGAGGATGGTTCTTAAGCCCATCACGATTTCCATAAAGGTAAGGAAGCCCTTTTCTGTGCTTAATTAGCGCCTGTTTTTCTGCCTGCCTGTAAGCAGCCGCCTCATGAATGTCTAAAGCGCCATCGCCGTCAGTATCAAACCTTATGGCTCTTCTCCAGCGGAAATTGCCAAATTCCTCTGGTCCCTTTTTAGTCCCATTCCTTTTCCAATCTTTCTCAGTAAGAATTCCGTCCTCACCCGCCAGAGAATTAAACTTACCCTTATCATAATACTGGCCATACCATTCCAAAGCCTTCCTGCTTTCTGCTGCGAAACCAAGCGGTAATAATCCCATAATAACAAATAATATTAAAACCAGAGATATTGCTTTCTTCATAACAAAGCCTCCTTTTTATCATTCTTTCTTCTTCTCATAATCCTTTTCCCCCTTTATCAAATTTGCGCCTTCTGAAAGCCTTCCTTCGCCGGGGATAGGAAAAACCCTGCCGTTTTCCCTTCCCTTCTTTCTTAAGTTTCTCCACCAGATTCTCGAACTTGTGCTTCTGTTCTGGATCAAGAAAACTCGCAATTTGTCCTATCGCTTCGTCTTTAATCTGAGATAAACTAGTGCGGAACCGAAGACGCGTTCTGTCTATCTTCTCTTTTACCTCTCCCAGGACTTTCTTTAGCTTCTTCTTCTGTTCTGCGCTAAGACCTAATTCTCTGCTGAGTTTTATAAATGCACCTCTCGTTTCTCTAGTTAAATTGCGGCGGGCCGGAAAAACCAGAGCTTTCTTAAGCCGGCCATAGTTCTGAGGATATTTGAGCAGATATTCTCTTATTATGCGGGGCAAATTATTAAAAGTGTATCTTTTATTGATAATAATTCCTGCTGCTGCTCCTGCTAAAGCACAAAGCACTCCCCAGCTAACAATATAAATAAACGGCCGTCGTATTCTCATCTTTCTCATCTCCTTTACCACAATTCATTTAATAAATCCTGCGCTTTAAGCGCGCCGCTCAGAATCCCTATCTCTTCTCCCCCCAGACTCCCCCAAATATAGCTGTCGATACTGGCTCTTCTATAAAAGAGAGGCAGAGAAATTAAAAGTAAAAGGATAATGACTAACGGCACCGGAATCAGCCGCCGCGCCAGAATCCCGGCTGTCTCTACTTCCTTCTCCCGAATTTTTTCCGTCTCCTCTCCAGCCTCTATCTTTGCCTTGAGCCGGACTAAGAAGCCCTCTCTTACTTTAACCCTTTCTTTGTCTGAAAACATCTTTTTTATCGCCGCTAAATTTTCAAGCTCCCCCCTGCATGCTGCGCACTTCTCAAGATGGCTCTCTATCAATTTTAACAGCCTTCCCTCAATCTCTTTATCCAGATAACGGCCCAGGAGTCTTTTTACTTTTCGGCAATTCATAATATATCTTCCTTTTTTACTAACGAGAATACTATTCTTTTGAACAAGCTGTGCGCCCGAAAAAGGCGCGATTCTACTGTTCCCACAAAACAGCCTAAAGTCTTGGCGATATCCCGATAAGAAAGCCCCTCTATATCCCTGAGCACCAGAACCGTACGGTATTTAAAAGGAAGCATACTCAGTGCTTTCTTTACCAGAGCCTGCCTTTCCTTATATTCCAGATTATCAAGAGCAACATTCTCTTTTCCGGTTGACTCTTTAGTTCCAAGATATTCTAAAGCTACATATTTCTGCTCGCGCTTAAGAAAAGTATAAGCAGTATTTACGGTAATCCGATAAAGCCAGGTTGAGAATTTCGCTCCTCGCCTAAAAAACCTAAGGTTTTTGTATACTTTAATAAATACCTCCTGAGCAATATCCTCGGCATTATGGATTTGGCTGCCTAGAGAATATATTATATTCACCACTCTATTCTGATATTTACGCACTAACATCTCAAACCCTTCTCTTTCCCCTGCCAAGAATTTATCGATAAGAATATTGTCATCTCTTTCCTCTCTCATAACATTAGACTAACAGAACACCTATTTTATTCCTTAGAATTTTATATTTTTTCACTAATTTGCATAATATAAATCTTAAATCCTTTTTAAGAGACTGCTTCTTTGGCTTTATTCTATACAAAGTTTTCACATTCCTTTTCTTCTCAACATTTTATAACAAAAGCCTCCTCCCGCATAAACAATTTTTATGCGGGAAGTATTTACAGGCCAACAAAAATTACTTCGGATTTAAATCTTAAACCTTGTTTAGATATTCGCCTTCGCAGAGATGATTCTTGGGAGAGAAATTAAAAGGGATTTGAAGCTCGCCTCCAGACAGATATCATTGTCAGTCTATGGCTTGGCAAAGCCAAAACAAAAAAGAAATCTATTTCTACCCCGCCACCCCAAATTTTTTGTTCTCTTCAGATAAACAGTGGTTTAAAATTTTTAGAAATAAGGTATTTTGCTCTTTATTGCAATGTAAAGACAACAGAGACTTCCATTGAAAGAGAAGATACCCTCATTTCTTCAGGTATGGGGGGAAAGGGATTTGCTCTTTTTACTGTTGAGACTGCTTCCTTATCAAGAATACTAAATCCTGATGATTGGACAATTTTGATATCTTTAGCGACCCCGCTGGACAAAACTACAAATGCAAGATAAACTGTTCCTTCAAGTCCTTGTTTTTTCGCCCAGTTAGGATATCTGCGGCAGGATTCAATTTTTTGTTTAATTATGTCCTGATACCTGAGCATTGCCTCTTTTTGAGGATTTATAACCTCCACAATTTCTTGAGCTGGCTCTGGCTGTGGTTGTTCTGCTATTTCCTTTTCAATCTGCTCTTTAGGTTGTAGCTCTGGTTCTTCCACAATTTTTTCTTCTTCGGGTTGCGGTTCTGGTTCGGGGTTTGGTTCAACTAATTTTTTGTGCTTTTCTATCTCTTCCAGTTTTTTCTCTTCTCCCATTACATCTATTTTAGGCAAAAGGGGTGGTTTTTCTATTTCAATCTGAACGGATATCTGTTTGGTTTTTTCAGGGTGAGACTTATTAAAATTAAACCCCGGTACTCTTAAAACTATGCAATGGACTAATAGAGAAAAAAGAAAAGTAATTTTTATTATTTTTTCATCAGAGCTTCTCATTTATTTAACTCTGTAGCTGAAGTGACAGAATTAACATTTCTATCCTGCTGTAACTTATCTTTTATCTGAGTAGATATTACCAGACCTTCCGTTCCTGCCTCTTTGGCTACATCCATCACTCTTACTGCCAGACCAAGATTAATCCTCTCATCGGCTTTTAGAACCACGGTCTTTTTTCGAGCTGTTTTTAGCTTCTCCTCCAGAGCATCTCTTAACTCATCAATATTAATCTCTCTATCGTTAAGGTATATTCTGTTGTCTTTGGTTATAAATACAATAATATTTTCTTCCTCCTGAGGTTTGGCAGTCGCAGCCTGAGGCAGGGCGAGCTTTATCCCCGGCTGCATTATAAAGTTGGCCGTAAGCATAAAGAAGATAAGAAGTAAAAACACTATATCTATTAAAGGAGCAATATCTAAATGCATTCTTATTCTCTTTCCCCGCTCAAACTCCATATTCTACATCCTCCTTCAATTGTTCCGTTCTTTCTGTGCCCCGCTGTTTAATCCCTAACCACTCCGTTAAAACTTCTGCTGCATCCTTCATCTGATGGGAGAAACTATCTACCTTTCCTTCAAAATAGTGGTAAAAAATTATTACTGGGATTGCTACTGATAATCCTGCTGCTGTAGTAATTAAAGCCTCCCAGATTCCTCCTGCCAAAACAGAAGCATTTACTTTTCCTCCCAATTCCTGAATTTTCATAAAACACTTAATCATTCCTGTAACTGTGCCTAAAAGACCTAAAAGCGGTGATATATGAGCAATGATACCTAAGCCTCTTAAATTTTTCTCCAATTTCCTTAACTCTCTGGAGCCAGCCCTGGAGATTATCTTTTTTTTCTCAGGATAAGCTCTTCTGTGGATATGAATACCTACGGCTAAAATATGTGCTACAGGGCCTCGTGTCTCCTTACATAATCTTTCTGCTTCCTCTAATCTGCCTTCAAATAATAGTCTCTTTATCTGAGCAGTTAAATTACCTACATTGGTCTTTATCCTGCGAAAATACCACAGTCTCTCCAGAATAATAGCAAAAGCTATTACTGAGCATAATAAAATTGGCCACATTAAAAAGCCGCCTTTTAGAAAAAATTCAAACATAAAAACTCCTCACTTTTTACTATGATTTTTTAAAACCACTCTATCTGCCTTGCTTTTTTTCGTAACCTCTTCAGGCTCAAAACAACCTCTTTAAGAGAATTGGAACAGTCATACTCTTGAGGAAAACAAAGCCTGCTTCTATCTTTTAAAGCCTCTACTATTAAACCTAACTTCCTGATTTCTTCTTCTAACAATCGGGCAAAGGTAGCTCTACTCATCCCTATAAAAATCTTCTTTAATTAAATTTTTTAAACTCATCTCCATAAGTTTTGAGGAAGCCTGTTTAACCATCAAACTAAACTCCTCAAAAGCCTCCTCTGTAAAGTGTAAGGTTATGCCTTTAACACGAACGTGAATTATTCCATGCGGGCACCTAAAAATACTTCCCATTTTGTTTTTAGACAAGTCTTCCATAATTAATTCCTCCCTTATTCATTTAGTCTCTTTCTTAAACTCTTACCCCAATCTTCTGCTTTTTCAAGCTGGGGCTGGATGTCTCCGTCAATCTTTAAAGAATCAATAATGATTTCTGCGCCGCAACTTTTCAATCTCTCCTCTAAAATATCCACTGCTTTACAGAACTGGGGATAGATACTATCTCCGGGGCCGAAAACAGCACCCTTTTTACCATTAAGCCTTATCTTTCTCATCTCTTTCTCAAAGGAGATAAAATCATCCTGTAATTCTCCATCTCCCCAGGTTGAACAGCCCAATACAATCACATCATAGTCTTTTAACTCCTCAGGACCGGACTCAGTTACATTTTTAACCACAACCTCCGCTCCCGAAGCTTTCAATCCTTCTCCCACATATTTAGATAAAGTCTCTGTGTTTCCTGTGGTTGAGCCGTAAATAACAATTGTTTTTTTCATCTTCCTCCCCTCCTTTCTTTAAGGTATCTCAAAGGTTAAAGTGGCGGTGTAAGCCAATGTATTACATTTATCTTTTAAATTATCTGGAGCAGGTAATTCCATCCTTGCTTTTATAAGATGTGGACCCAATGGATAATTCTTATTTCGGCTATACCTTCACTATTTGTTGAGACAGCACAGGCAAAATCATCACCGGTTGAGAAACCAGCGTAAGTTGCATAAACAGGACAGAATGGGGCAGGTTTGCCATTAAATAAAACTTTAACCGGTAAAAAATCTCCCAATTTTAAATTTAGAGGATTCTTTAAAGGAACTATCTCTAATTTATGACCAACCGGTTTATCAAAATTAATCAAATCTTTTTTGCCTATATTTATTAAAGCCTTTGCATATTGTTCATAGTAAAGGCTTACAATAATTCTTCCTTTAACTTCGGTCTTGGGCCCGATTTGATGATGAACTTCTCCTTTTTCTACATACATTGTGTAAAAACCCGACCTTAATTTGGCAGCAACTACATAACAACCCGGTTCTTTAAATCTTACTTGTGTGGCTAAAAATCCCCCGGCATTGGGTTTTAAATTATGATGTTTTCCGCATCTGGGACAAACATAATAAAACTCTTCCAGTTGCTTTGGGGATAAAAAATCATCTACAGGATAATGGTGTCCAAAACCAAAATAAAGATTTGTCTTTGCCCCGTATTTAGAATAAATTTCAGGATTATAATCAGAAGCATTAATCCATAAGGTATGAGCAGAAGCACTGGCAGAGGACAACAAACAAATGCTTAGAAACAAACCTGCAACAAAAAAATTTCTCTTTCTCATCTTACACCTCCATTTTTAGAATTTTATTTTTACTCCACCCAAAAACTCTGTGCCATCTATATCATACTCATCAGAAATATTTTTCTTACCGAAGATATTATCCACTCGCGCAAAAATAGAAGCATTCTTCCCCATATCTTTGGTTAAAGAAAGGTTGAATATGGTATAGCCTCCCAATCTGTTGTAATCACTATCATATCTTCTTCCAATGTATTCGCTTTCAAGATTTACATTGATATTAATCCCGGGAATTATCCAGCTAATTTCTAAAGTCAACTTATGTTTTGGTTTATAGGTAAGCTCTTTTTTTGTGCTTTTATCTTCAGTATCCAGGAAAGTATATCCCAGTCTTGCCGTTAAATTATCTTTAATCTGACTGGCTAAGCTTAACTCTATTCCTTGAGTCATTGCCTTATTCACATTTTCCCAATACATATCCCAGGGGAATTTTGGAGCACCCCAAGGCCAAAAATGTTTTTCAATCCTGTAACTTATCAAATCTTTAAGTTTATTCCTGAAACAAGATAATTTTCCTAAGAGTTTCTTTGAAAATTTATATTCAGCCCCTACCTGATAACCCACAGATTTTTCTGGTTTTAAATCAGGATTGGCATGAACAAGATAAGGTCCCATCCTCCAGCCATCTGCATAAAGCTTAACCAATGTAGGACCTCTGAAGGCTCTTCCTACAGATGCCCTTAATTTAAAATCCTCACTCACCTTATAAAGCAGACTTGCTTTAGGATTGACTTCTGTTCCCCATCTGTTATGGTCATCTATACGTGTTCCCAAAACAAAAATAAAAGGTGAAAAATCTATCTCATCCTGAATGAAGAAACTGTGAAGAGTCTGGTCTGCTTTATAAACTTTGCCTTTATCATCTACTTCTTCCTTGTGATAATGATAGCCACCGGTTACAGTATGAATATCTAAAATCAGCCGGCTATAATTTATCTCTGTTTCATATGAATCGTCTTCCCAGTCTGAGGATTTATCAGTAGTCCAGTGTTTGTAATTAAACCAGGAGCCTCTTAAAGTCAATTTAGATAATTCATCAGGAGTCCATTCCCAGATAGAGTTAAGGCTAAATCTTTCTTGCTTGCGTCCTTCATCCTTCATTCTGTGTTCAGAATAAGAGGGCTTAAGAGTCAATTTAGATTCCGGGCTAAACTTATATTCGAAACTTGCCTGAAACATATTCTCCCGGTATTGGTCTGTTATTTTATGAACACCTTCTGATTCTCTGTAAGTATAATTAAGAAAGCAACCGAACTTGTCTTTTTTAGCCCCCCCATTTACCTCGTGAATCTGCATTCCTCTACTGCCAAAACTGACAGAAGCAGAAAATGTGGGTTTTTCCGGTGCGGATTTAGTAATAACATTAATTACTCCGCCTACAGCATCGCTTCCATATAAAGCAGAAGCAGGCCCTTTTACAACTTCAATCCTTTCTACCGCTTCTATAGGAATCTGTTGTAAGTCAACAGCGACAGCGTGCCCTCCTAAAATCCTCTGTCCATCTACCAAAATGAGAGTATGCTTTGCATCAAGCCCCAGCATCTCAATTTTTCCTTTATCACCCCAGGAGCCACAATTTTTATTAATCTTTATTCCTGTTAGATACGTTAAAGCATCCTGAACTGTCTTGATATTTTTAGCTTTAATCTCTTCTTTGGTAATTACCTCTGCTTCAGTTGGCACATCACCCAAAGTATGCTCTGTTTTTGTAGCAGTAACTATGACCTCGCCTAAATTAAATGCTTTCCCTTGAGCCTTTGCCTGATTTGAATTTAAACTAAGCAAAATTGCTACTGCCAGAAACTTGCAAACCTTCATCTTGCACCTCCTTTTGTTAGGTTTACCTAACATTTCATTTAAAAAAATTTATCCTGTAAAAATCTTACCTATCTGATAGAAAAGAACACTTAAAACCCATCCTAAGATTAAACTGTAAGATACAGCCAGAGCAGCCCATTTCCAGTTGGTTTCCCTTTTTATGGTAGCAATTGCGGCAATGCAGGGAATGTAAATCAAAGTCATAATCAAAAAGGCATAAGCGGATAAAGGAGTAAACTGTTGCAATAAAACTGCTTTTAAACCCTCTTCCGTTGCTCCATATAAAGTTCCCAGAGTTCCTACCATAACTTCTTTTGCCAGTATGCCAAAAACAAGGGCAACGCCTGCCTGCCAGAAACCAAATCCGGCTGGTTTAAATAAAGGAGCTAAAATTTTGCCAAACTTACCAATCAAAGAATTTTCTCCCGCGTATCCAACTCCCAAAGGAAGACTTGATAAAAGCCAGACAAGCACAACTCCCAGGAATATAATTGTTCCTGCCTTTTTCACAAATAAAGAAGACCTCGTCCACATAGACAAAAGAACATTTCTTATTGTTGGGATTCTGTAAGGCGGAAGTTCCATAACTAAAGGAGCAACCTCTCCTTTAAAGAACATATGTTTAAAAACCTTGGCTACAAAAATTGCTAAGATTATCCCCAGGATATACAGAGAAAATACAATCAACCCTTGATTTTTAGGGAAAAAAGCTGAGGCAAAAAGAATATAAACTGGAAGGCGAGCAGAACAGCTCATTAAGGGATTAACCAGAATTGTTAAAATCCTGTCTTTTCTTGACTCCAGAGTCCTTGCGGCCATAATTCCTGGAATATTACATCCAAAACCCAAAAGCATAGGGATAAATGATTTTCCATGCAACCCTAAAGCATGCATGAATCTGTCCACAACAAAGGCAGCTCTTGCCAGATACCCGGAATCCTCTAAAATTGATATTCCTAAAAATAAAAACACAATATTGGGCAAAAAAACCAAAACCGAACCTACTCCACTTATTATTCCATCAGAAACTAAAGAGCCAGCCCAAAAGGGGAGGTTTTGATTTTCAAAAAATAGTTTAGCGCTTTCAGCCAAACTGCCAAAAAACCCATCAACTAAATCAGCAATAGGTGAGCCAAGGCTAAATACCATCTGAAACAATAAATACATAAAAAATAAAAAGAGAGGGATTCCCAAAATGCGACTGGTTAACACTTTATCCAGTTTATCAGAAAAGGTAAGGCGGTCCTCTAAAGATATTTCTTTTTTAACACATTCTTTAACCACACCTTTTAAAAAAGCATATCTTCTTTCTATTATGAACGTTTCTAAATCTTCGCCTGTAAACCTTGAGAGCTCTCTCTCTGCTTTATTTTTTACTTCTTCTATGTGCGGTATAGTGTTGTTTTCTATTTCCTTCAATAGGTCAAAACCCTGTTCCAGAACTCTTATAGCTGCAGCTCTTGGGGATATATTTAAGGAGATCTCTTTATCTTTAAGAAGCAAAATAATCTCCTCTATTGTGCTTTCTAAATTTTGATAATCTATTTTGAAAGGTTTCCTTATATCCTTCTCCAGATTAACTATAATTTTCTCTTTTAAATCTTTAATACCCTTTCCTTTTGAAGCCACAGTTTCTACAATATCTGTTCCTAAAATCTTGGAAAGTTTTTGGGTATCAATTCTTATTTTACTTTTTCCTACTATATCCATCATATTTAAATCTAAAAGAAGCGGCTGCCCCATCTCCAAGAGCTGAATTACAAGATAAAGGTTTCTCTCTAAATTTGAAGCATCAATCACACAAATAACTAAATCTGGCTTTTCTTTAATTAAAAAATCACGGGCTATCCTTTCATCAATGGAATAAGCACTGAGGCTATAAGTTCCCGGTAAATCCACAACCTCTATTCTTTCATCCTGATAAGTAAAATATCCCTGCTTTTTCTCAACTGTAGTTCCAGGCCAATTTCCAATCTTTTCTCTTGCTCCGCATAAAAGATTAAATACTGTAGTTTTTCCTGAATTGGGATTTCCTGCTAAAGCAATTTTATAACCCATTTTTATCCCTTCTTTACATACTCAACAAAAATTCTAAAAGAAGCGCCTCTGCCTAAAGCTATCCTTGAATTGCCTAAGGAGATTAAAAGAAGGCCTCTGGTATTATTTAATACTTTTATAATTTCTCCCTCATTTATCCCCATATTCATAACTCTTGATACAAAACCTCTTCCTCCAATTATTCTTACAATTCTTACTAATCTTTTTTCCTCTACCATTGATAAAGGCATCATAAAACCTCAACAATCACTTTTTCTGCTTCTTCTTTTCTTAAACTTATATGGGTATTTTTTATTAAAACGTCTACAGGAGAACCTAAAGGAGCAACTTTTTCTATTTTGAGTATCTCACCCTTTACAAAGCCTAAACCTAAAAGTTTACTTTTTAAAATACCGGTATCAGTTATTTTTGATATTTTTGCTTTGGCACCAACTTTTAAATCACTTAATTTAACTATGTTATTTTGGGAATTTCCTCCCAAAAATTTAGCCTTACATTCAAGGGGTCTTTTCTTGTGCTTGACAAAATAGTAAAAGTTGTTTAACCACTCAGGCTCACCCTGTGGACAGGTCTCAATAAAATCTATAAACTTAATGATTCTCTCAAGAGTCTCTTTGCTTAAATAATGCTCAATCCTGCAGGCATCAGTTTCAGCAATTTTCTCATCTATCCCTAAAATCTGGTGAAGAAATTTTTTAAGCATAATATGCCTTCCATAAACTGCCTTTGCTTTGTTGATACCTTCCTGAGTTAATTCAATGTATCCGTAGTATTCATGCACTATTAAATTCTTCTCTTTAAGTTTTCTTAAAACCTCAACTACTGAAGGAGCCTTAACCTTTAAATGTTTGGCTAAATCTTTAACTCTCACTGTCTGCTTTTTTTGTTTAATTACAAAAATACTCTCCAGATAATCTTCTAATGAAGGGCTAATAGTTAAAACATTCCTTGCCATCTTTTCACCTCCTTAGTTAAGGAGACCTAATTATATTAGGCATCCCTAACTTCGTCAAGAGTTTTTCTAAAAATTTTAAACCTCCCCATCCCTCCATTTTTCTAATCATCCCCTTTGATTTCACTAATGAGATTCACGGATGTAAGAGAAGAAATCTTTAAGAATGATTTAACCC
>JAGGSQ010000060.1 GCA_021159015.1 Candidatus Omnitrophota bacterium
ACATTGTACCAAAGGCCCTGAGGATAAAGAAATTTAGAAAAAAAACGTTGAACAAAAGAAGCCTTGGGCAAAAAGGTGCTTATGGTAGAAGGAAATAAAAGTACGGATTGAGCAAAAATGATAGCGATAACTCCTGCCATATCAACCTTTATTGGCAAATAAGTAGACTGCCCCCCGTAGACTCTGCGGCCCACTACACGCCTGGCATATTGAACCGGAATTCTCCTCTGAGCTTGAGAAAACAATACTACGCCTACCACTACTATTAAAAATAACACCAGAAGCAATATCAAAGTAACAGAGCTTATTTGGCGTTGCGAAGGATGAAAGGGAGAATAAAGACGCCAGAGCTGAAAGGCGGCGGAAGGAAGTCGCGAAAGAATACTGGCCGTAATTATCAAAGAAATGCCGTTGCCAATACCTCTCTCCTGTATTTGTTCGCCCAGCCACATAATAAATAAAGATCCGGCTACCAGCGTAAATACGGTAGTAATTCTAAATCCCCAGCCGGGGAAAGGCACAATCACTGAGCCAAAAAACCGCTGCGGGCTCTCCAGCCAGAGTGAAATAAAAAAACCCTGCACTACACATAAAACAACGGTTAAATAACGCGTATATTGATTTATCTTTTCATAGCCCGCCTTGCCCTCTTTGGCTAACTTTTCCAAAGCAGGAATCACAGCCGTCAAAAGCTGCATAATAATAGAAGCAGAAATATAAGGCATGATTCCCAGACCAAACACACTCATTTTGCGCAACGCTCCACCCGTAAACAAATTCATAAATCCCAGAAGACCGGCTCCTTGCTTCTTGGCCAGCTCCGTAAAAAAGTGCGAAAGAGCTTGTCCGTCAATACCCGGCGTAGGAATAAAACATCCTAAACGGTAAACAGCAATAAGGGCTAACGTAATCAAAACTTTCTTTCTTAAATCCGGAAGTTTAAAAATATTACCGAGATTCTTTATCATTTATAGTTTACTTTAGGCTTAAAGTCTCAAATTCTGATTTACTCTCTTTAATTTTAGTAAGAGCTTGCTCTGAAGCCTTATGAACTCTAAATACAAGTCTTTTGTTTAGTTCTCCCTTTGCTAGAACTTTCACCGCCCCTTTATCATTCTTTATAAGATTTTTCTCTTTTAAAGTGCGCGGGTCAACTGTTTCGCCTTCGGCAAATTTTTTATCAATCTGAAGAAGGTTAACTGTTTGGTACTCTATCTTCTTTTTATGGTTAAAACCCCGTTTGGGAATCTTACGCAGAAAAGGAACATTTCCTCCTTCAAATCCTATATAAAAACGGCGTCCCGCCCGCTGCCCTGTACCTTTATGACCCCGCCCGGCTGTCTTGCCGCGACCGGAAGCATGTCCGCGTCCCAAACGTCTCTTCCTTTTATTTCTACAGATAGGTTTTAAGTCTTTTAACTCCATAATTTCTATACTTTGGTATTCTTTAAAGCTTCAATAGTAGCTTTGACTACATTTATAGGATTATTTGATTTGCCTACTACTTTTGTGAGAACATTCTTTATCCCCAGAGCTTCGCATACAGAACGCACCGGCAAAGAAGCGATAACTCCTGTTCCCTCTGAAGCCGGACGTAGAATGACCTTTACAGCGTTAAACTTACCTTCTACGGTATGCACTATGGTATTTTTCCCTAAAGGTATACTTATAAGATATTTCTTAGCTTTGTTTATCCCCTTACGAATTGCCTCTGCTACTTCGGCTGCCTTGCCTAAAGCATATCCCACTTTGCCTTTACCATCTCCTACCACTACTAAGGCCGCAAAATTAAGATTACGCCCCCCTCTGGTAACCTTATTTACCCTATTAATAAAGACTACCTTCTCAATAAAGGACTCTTCCTTAACGTCCAAATTGTCACTACCGGTATGAGTTTTCAGTTCTGAGCTATTCATTAAAATGTCAACCCTCCTTCTCTAGCTCCTTCTGCTAATTGCTTCACCCTCCCCCAATAAGCATAACCGCCACGGTCAAAACTTACCTTTTCTATACCCTTCTCTTTGGCCCGGGCGGCAATAATCTTACCCAAAATAAAAGCCGCCTCCTGGTTAGAAGTTTTAGGGCTCCGGGAACGAAAATCCTTAGAATCAGTAGAAGCTGCCGCAAGCACTTTGTTATTACGATCATCTATAATCTGGGCATATATATGTTTACTGCTGCGAAATACACAAAGGCGCGGACGGTTCTCGTCACCCTTTATTTTCTTCCTAATGCGCCGGTGCCTTATTATTCTGTATTTTCTTCTGTTTCTATCGGCCATATTACTTTGCCATTGCCTTACCAAGTTTTCTTCTCACTACTTCTCCTGCATATCTTATTCCTTTGCCTTTATATGGCTCCGGAGGATAAATCTTTCTTATTTCAGCGGCAAACTTCCCTACAAAAGCTTTATCCGCTCCTTCTACTACTATGCGCGTAGCGGCAGGCAAGCTTACCTTTATCCCTTCCGGGATATCTATCTCCACGGGATGAGAAAATCCTATATTGAGAACTAATTTTTTGCCTTTCAATTGTGCCTTATAACCAACCCCTACTATTTCCAATTCCTTTTTGAACCCCTTTGTTAATCCTTCTACCATATTATTAACCAAAGCACGTGCCAGTCCATGGAAAGCTTTTAAATTCCCGGAATCTCCTTTGCGCCTAATAATAATCTGCCCATCTTTAAACTCAGCTTCAATACCCCAAGGCAAACGATATTCTAACTTGCCTTTTGAACCCTCAATAGTAATAATATGTTTATCGATATTAACCTTTAAACTCTTATCTACAGCTATAGGCATCTTACCTATGCGCGACATAATAATTCTCCTCTTTCACCAAACATAGCAAATTATTTCCCCGCCAACCTTTCTCGCTCGTGCCTCTGAATCAGTAAGCAACCCTTGCGAAGTAGTAAGAATAGCTATGCCTTTCGATTCTAAAACCCGCGGAATTTTCTTAACGCCGGCATAAATTCTCAAGGAAGGCTTAGAAATTCTTTTTAGACCTCTTAGAGCCGGTTGCCCTTTTATGTATTTGAGGTATACCTTTATCCATTTCTTCTTACCTTCTTCCATTACAGACACATTGTCTATATAGCCTTCCCTTTTAAGAATCTCGGCTAAATTAAATAACAGCTTAGAGTAAGAAATAACAGTTTCCTCTTTCTCAGCGCGATAAGCATTCCGAATAATAGTCAGACTGTCAGCAACAATATCACTTCTGCTCATTATCTCTCCTCAATTACCAACTTGCTTTAACTACGCCTGGTATTTCTCCTCTCCAGGCCAATTCACGAAAACAAACCCGGCATAATTCAAAATCTCGAATGTAACCGCGGCTCCGGCCACACAGGCGACAACGATTTCGTTTACGGACTTTAAATTTTGGCTCTTTTTTCCATTTCTCTATCCTCGCCTTAGTAGCCAAAATTCCCTCCTTGTTTACTTTCTCCTAAAAGGAAAACCCAAAAGTTCAAGCAGCCTTTCAGCTTCTTTGTCTGATTTAGCCGTAGTACAAATCGTAATATCCATTCCCTGCGTACGTTCTACTTTATCAATGTCCACTTCGGGGAAAATTGTCTGCTCACTTATACCTAAACTGTAATTTCCGTGCCCGTCAAAACTTCTGCGGCTAAAACCCCTAAAGTCTCTTATGCGCGGTACAGCTATACTTATAAATCTATCTAAGAACTCATACATCATTTTTTTTCTTAAAGTAACACTTATACCGATAGCCATACCCTTGCGAATCTTAAAATTAGATACTGCCTTGCGGGCTCTGTTTATGCGTGGCATCTGTCCCGTAATCTGTGCCAACTCCTGCTTAGCTTTTTCTATTATTTTAGCATCCTGGGTGGCTTCGCCTATTCCCATATTGATTACTATTTTGTACAAGCGTCCCACCGCCAAATCATTAGTATGGCCAAATTCCTTTTTCAATTGCGGCAAGGCTTCCTTCTCGTATTTTTCCTGCAATCTAGGTATATACTTTTTTGCTACAGTGGATTCTGACATCTTTTACAAATCCTTATCTTGGAATTATCCTTCATTATCTTTACGCCAAACCTTACCCCTCGCCGGCAATTGCTGCAGTACAAAGCTAAATTAGACAGAGCTAAAGGAGCCGGCTTCTCTATAATACCGCCCGCTTCCTGCTCGGAACGCCGCCGCATATGTTTCTTCACCAGATTAGCCCCCTCTACTATGGCCCGCCCCTCTTTACGAAAGACACGCAAAACCTTTCCCTTTACACCTTTATCCCTGCCTACCCTTACCACTACTGTATCGCCTTTCTTTATCCCCAGCATTACACAACCTCCGGCGCCAATGATACTATTTTGGAGAACTTTTCTCTTATTTCACGACTTACTGGCCCAAAAACCCTTGTCCCCCTAGGGTTGCCATCTTTATCAACAATCACGCAAGCATTATGGTCAAACTTCACCACCACACCATCCCGACGTTTTATAGGAAAACGCGTCCTTACCACTACCGCCCGCACTACGCTGCCCTTCTTAATAGGACTATTACCTATAGTCTCTTTGACATTAGCAGTTATCACATCGCCGATATCGGCATATTTCTTATCTTTGCGGCCAATAACCCCTATGCACGAAACTACTTTTGCTCCACTGTTATCTGCTACTTTGAGCCTGGTTCTTAGATAAATCATTTTTTCTCTGCCCTGGTTATTACCTCCGCCAAAACAAAATGTTTCTCTTTTGAATAAGGACGCGACTCAACTACTCTTACATAATCTCCCTTTGAAGCCTGATTCTGCTTATCATGAGCTTTTACCTTCTTATGTACCTTAATGATTTTCTTATAAAGAGGATGCTTCTTAAGTCTTTCTACCTTCACCACAATGGTTTTGTCTATCTTATCTGAAACTACTATTCCCTCTAACACTCTACGCCTTTGTCTCATTTTCTTTCTCCCGTATTACTGTAAGAATTCGCGCTATATCTTTTCTAATTAAAGAAAAACGATGCGGCTTGTCGAGCTTGCTATATTTCTTCTGAAAATTAAGCTCGTACAGCTCTTTTCTCAAGCTCTCTAACTTATCCAGCAGTTCTTCTTTGTTTAATACTCTTATTTCTTTTGTTTTCATAAGTGGGCCCTTTCAACAAACATAGTACGAAAAGATAACTTATGAGCTATATTGCGACATATCTCTTGAGCATATTCACGGGGCACTCCCCCAATTTCAAAAACAACCTGTCCCTTTCTAATAGTTGCTACCCAGAAAGCTATATCACCCTTACCTTTACCCATACGCGTCTCCTGAGGCTTTTTACTTATGGGCTTGTCCGAGAATACCCTTAGCCAATATTTTCCCTCTCGGCGCAAAGCCCGGCTTAAAGCTACACGAATTGTCTCCAGCTGATTATTCTTAAGCCAAGCCGGCTCAAGAGCCCTCAAGCCATACTCGCCAAAACTTACTCGCGAGCCTGCTACCGCTAATCCTTTTCTTCTGCCTCGCTGTGCCTTGCGATATTTTACACGACTAGGAATAAAAGGCATTTATTTCTTCTCCTCGTCTTCTCCCGTATCTTTTAGATAATAACCCAGCGGCTTCTCGCCGCGGTAAGCCCACACCTTAACTCCAATAGTACCATACGTTGTCTTAGCTATGGCGTAACCGTAATCTATATCAGAACGAAATGTCTGCAGAGGGACTTTTCCTTGTTTATATACCTCACTCCTGGCAATCTCGGCTCCCTGCAGACGGCCGGAACAGCGTATTTTTATGCCTTCTATGCCCGCAGCTAGCGCATTAGCAATAGCTTTTTTCATGGCGCGCCGGTAATTTACCCGTTTTACAATCTGAAAAGCTATAATCTCAGCAATTAGCTGTGCCTCTTTCTCCGGCTCCGTTACTTCCTCAATATCTATAATCACCTCTCTTTTAACTAATGATTGAATATCTGACTTTATCCTCTCTATCCCCTGTCCCCTGCGGCCGATGATTACTCCCGGACGAGAAGTACGAATTCTTATTCTTACCGACTCGGAAGAGACTCTATCTATAATAATTTGGGCGATAGAACCCTGGGGATAAAAATCTTTTATCAGTTTTCTTATTTTTATATCCTCTTCCAGAAACGTAGCGAACTCCCGCCGCTTTTGAGTAAACCAGCGCGATTTCCACTCTTTGCCAAACCTGATTCTCAAAATATAAGGATGTACTTTTTGCCCCATTTCCTCTATTTATTTAATAAATCTAACTCCACTTTAATATGAGAAGTTCTTCTTTTTATTAACGTTGCCCGACCAAAGGTAGCCGCACGATAACGTCGCAAAGCCGGCCCTGCATCAACCTTTACCAGCGAAATATACAAATCCTTCCTCTCTACACCTTTCTGTTGCGCATTACTTACAGCAGAATTAAGCGCTTTACGAAAATATAAAGAAGCACCCTTATTCAAAGAAGTCAAAATTCCTAATGCCACCTCTACATTCTTTCCTTTAATTAAAGGCACTATTCTTTTAGCCTTCTTGGGAGAAACTTTCAAATATTTTATATAAGCTTTCGCAATCATTTCTTTTCGGATGCTTTCTTAGCTTTTACTCCTCCATGCTGGCGAAAAGTACGCGTAGGTACAAACTCCCCCAGCCTGTGCCCTACCATTGCCTCAGTTATAAAAACAGGTACATGTTTTTTACCATCATGTACAGCAAAAGTAAGCCCTACAAACTCTGGTACTACCATAGAAGCCCGTGACCAAGTCTTGATAGGATTACGCATCCCCTTCTTTTTAGCTTCCTGGGCTTTCTTCAAAAGTTTAGCATCAACAAAAGGACCCTTTTTCAGCGAACGGCTCATTTCTTTCTTCTCCTCACAATAAATTTATCACTCATTTTCTTCTTTCTTGTTTTTGCCCCTTTAGTAGGCTTGCCCCAAGGCGTAACTGGATGCGGATTGCCCTGACCAGCTTTTCCTTCTCCGCCGCCATGAGGATGGTCAATAGGATTCATAGCTACACCTCTTATTTTAGGCCGCCGTCCCAGCCAACGCCGGCGGCCGGCTTTGCCTAAAGTCAATGAGGAATTCTCAATAAAACCTACCTGTCCGATAGTAGCCCGGCACTCTTCTTTAACCATGCGGATTTCTCCCGAGGGCATCTTTAAATGTACCATGCCCCTGTCTTTCCCCATTACCTGGGCCCAACTTCCTGCACTGCGTACCAGCTTTCCTCCTTTACCCGGTTCCAATTCCACATTATGCACCAAGACACTCAAGGGAATATATTTAAGCTTCATAGCATTGCCATTCTTAATTTCTACCTGCGAATCAGAGCCACTTACTACTCTATCTCCTACTTTCAAATCTTTAGGCCAGATAATATAACGCTTTTCGCCATCCTTATACTCTAATAAAGCAATACGGGCACTGCGGTTAGGATCATACTCAATACTTACAACTTTAGCTTCTACGTCAAATTTATCTCTCTTAAAATCTACCACTCTATAGCGTCTCTTGTGTCCTCCTCCTCTTCTTCTTACCGTAATCCTGCCGCTGTTAGCACGCCCTCCGGTTTTTTTCAAAGGCAAAAGAAGAGACTTTTCTGGTTTTTCTTTAGTTATCTCTTCAAAATCTGCCAGAACTGTAAAGCGGCTTGAAGCTGTAACTGGTTTTAACTTTCTTACACCCATTTTAACCTATCTCTATCTTTTGACCTGCTGCTAATTTTACTATGGCTTTCTTCCACCGGGAAGTATATCCCTGTTTATACCTAACTCTTTTCTTTTTACCTCTCATGTTTATAGTATTCACTTTTAAAACTCTCACTTTATATAACTTCTCTACCGCTCTTTTGATTTCTACTTTATTAGTATCAGGATATACTAAGAAAGTATAGCGGCCTCGCGTATTCTCAGCCTGAGTTTTTTCCGTTATAAAAGGCGACTTCAAAATTTGATAAGGACTTTTCATGATAATGCTTTCTTTATTCTCTCCTCTAAAGATAAAATCCCTTCTTTAGTGACAACTAACTTGCGGCAGTTCAGTACTTCATAGGCGTTAATATCTGCTGCCGGCCTCAATTCTACATCTTTGATATTGCGGCTAGCTAATACAGCCTCTCTGCTAAAGGCTCTATCAACAAAGAGTGACCTCCTTCTAAGGTCAAGATTACCTAATATTTCATGAAAAACCTTAGTTTTAGGTTTATTTACTTCCAGTTTGTCCAGAAAGACTATTTCTGAATCTTTAAGCTTAGCATTTAACGCTGACTGCAAGGCTCTAATTTTCATTTTCTTGGGAATCTTCCGGCTAACCTCTCGAGGATGTGGCCCAAACACAACTCCCCCTCCCCGCCATAAAGGATTACGTCTTTCACCTACTCTAGCCCTGCCTGTGCCCTTCTGGCGCCAAGGCTTCTGACCACTACCTTTTACTTCGCCCCGCGTTTTACTAGAAGCAGTAAGAATTTTCTGCTGGTTGGCAATATAAGCTTTCACTACCTGGACTAACAAATCTCTATTAACTTTGCCATCAAACACTTGAGAATCCAGCTCTATCTCGCCCTTTTCCTCGCCTTGAATACTCAAAAGTTTAACTTTCATCTCGACTCTTTATACTGTTTTACGCACAAAAACTAAGCTTCCTCTCGCACCGGGGCAGCTACCATTTACAAATAAAACACCTTTCTCCTTATCCACTTCTACTACTTGCAAATTCCTAATAGTTTTCTTCTCTGCTCCCATATGTCCCGGCATAGTGAAACCTTTTAGCACGCGGCTCGGGTAAGCACTGGCACCATTAGAGCCAATGCGACGATGGGTTGTCGAGCCATGCGTCTTCGGTTGACCAGCCCAATTATGCCTTCGCATTCCTCCCTGAAATCCTTTACCTTTACTTACTCCCTGGACGTCTACCTTTTCGCCGCGATCAAATATCTCCACACCAATCTCCTTACCTACCGCAACTTCTTTTTCATCCGCGATCTCAACTTCCCGTACCCTACGGAAGTAACCCAAACCAATCTTGTCAAAATATCCCTTCTGAGGCTTCTTTTGATGACGAAGATTATCACCCTTCAAAAAACCTACCCTGGCTGTCTTTTTATACGGATACTCTCTTATTTCTAAAACACATTGAGGAATAACCTCTAACACAGTTACCCCTACATTTTCTCCTTCGGGAGTAAAAATCTGCGTCATACCAAGTTTCTTGGCAAAAGCACCTCTTACCATAAATTTAATTATTGTTGCTGCTTTATCTCTACATTGACACCGGCTGGCAGATTAAGCTTCCTCAGCGCATCTATAGTTTTGGCTGTAGGTTCTTCCAGTTCCAGTACCCGCCGATGTACCGCCAACATAAATTGCTCCCGTGATTTTTTATCAATATTAGTCGAGCGCAAAACCGTATAAATTTTCTTTTTAGTCGGAAGAGGTATCGGCCCCGAAATTTTTGCTCCTGTAGTAGAAATCGTCTGAGTAATTTCCTCTACCGACTTATCCAGAAGCCGATGGTCATACGCTTTCAGCTTAATTCTTATCTTTTGCATAAATTACACTTACAACGAGTTTCTTTTTATACCATAGATAATAAATTTTGCAAATGTTTATCTCAAAATTTATTGCAAAATTATTCTATAATCTCAGTCACTACGCCTGCTCCTACGGTACGCCCTCCTTCTCGAATTGCAAAACGGAGCTCTTTCTCTAAGGCTACCGGCTGAATCAATTCTACTTCCAAATTTACATTATCTCCCGGCATAACCATTTCTACTCCTTCCGGTAGCTTGGCTGTACCGGTCACATCGGTAGTACGAAAATAGAATTGGGGCCGGTATCCGTTAAAGAAAGGAGTATGTCTACCTCCCTCTTCTTTCTTTAAAGCATAAACTTGTGCTTTGAATTTAGTATGAGGCGTGATGCTTCCCGGCTTAGCTATTACCATGCCTCTTTCTACCTCTTTCTTCTCTATACCTCGCAGGAGTAAACCAACATTATCGCCGGCTATTCCTTCATCTAAAGTTTTACGAAACATCTCTATTCCTGTAACCACAGTCTTTTTAATCTCAGGATGTATACCCACCAATTCTACTTCTTCACCTGTCTTTATTCTTCCTCGTTCAATCCTACCTGTTACTACCGTACCACGGCCTGAAATCGAAAATACATCTTCTGCTGCCATTAAGAAAGGTTTATCTACGTCGCGCTTGGGAGTAGGAACATACTCGTCTACTGCTTTCATCAAATCAAGAATTGGCTTGCATTTGGGACAATCATCTTTCCCGCAGCCACAATTCATTGCTTCCAATGCCGAACCTCTAATAATAGGAATCTTATCACCCGGAAACTCGTACTTAGAAAGCAATTCTCGAATCTCTACTTCAACCAAATCTATAAGCTCTGCATCATCAACCTGATCTACTTTGTTGATGAACACTACAATCGCCGGTACGTTTACCTGGCGTGCTAAAAGTATGTGCTCACGTGTCTGGGGCATAGGTCCGTCCGTAGCAGCCACTACTAAAATTCCCCCGTCCATCTGCGCCGCACCGGTAATCATATTCTTAATATAGTCAGCATGACCCGGACAATCTATATGGGCATAATGGCGCTTATCAGTTTCATACTCCACATGAGTGATATTAATAGTCAAGCCTCTTTCTTTTTCCTCCGGTGCTTTATCAATATCTTCGTATTTCAAAGCTTGCGCTTTACCTCTAGCAGCGAGAATCTTGGTGATAGCTGAGGTAAGAGTAGTTTTTCCATGATCAACGTGACCTATGGTACCGATGTTGACATGCTCCTTATTTCTTACAAATTTCTCTTTGGCCATAATTTCACCTCCTTATTCTTTTACTTTTACGGCCACTTTTAGATTTCCAAAATCTTGTGCGCTATCTCATCTGCCACTTTATCATAAAAGGCCGGTTCCATTACATAAGTTCCCCGCCCCTGGGTTATATTTCTTAAAATATTAGCATAATCGAATACTTCACGCAAAGCAATATTTGCTTTTATCAATCTCACATTATCTTTAGGCTCAATCGATAAAATATTAGCCTTTTTAGCATGCAAGTCAGCTAGAACCTGGCTGAAATATTCTTCAGGCACAATAACTTCCAACTTCATAACTGGCTCCAAAAGAACAGGAAAAGCTCTCCTTACTCCATCTGAAAAAGCCATAGCTGCGGCCATATTAAAAGATAACTCGGAAGAATCAACTTCATGAAAAGAACCATCTATAAGGGTAACTTCCACTTTAGTGACCGGAAATCCCCCCAACGGCCCGTTTTTGCTGGCTTCCATAACTCCTTCTTTTATCGCGGGAATAAACTCTTTGGGGATAGCACCCCCTTTGATTTTACTCTCAAACTTAATCCCATCTTCCTCCATAGGTTGAAGCATAAATACTACATCTCCGTATTGACCATGACCTCCCGTCTGCTGAATAAACTTACCGCGGCTGGTAACCCTTTTTGTTATAGTCTCACGATAAGCCACCTGGGGCCGCCCAATTTTAGCTTCCACTTTAAATTCTCGAATTAAGCGATCAATGGCTACCTCCAGATGAAGCTTGCCCATACCTGAAACCAGAGTCTGGCCTGTTTCTTTATTATAGCTTACTTTAAATGTAGGGTCTTCCTCTGCCAGTTTCGAAAGTCCGTAAGAAAGTTTTTCCTGATCTTTTTTAGAGTGGGGTTCTATAGCCTGAGATATTACCGGCTCAGGAAAATGCATTCTCTCCAGGATAATATCATCACCTTTCAAACAAAGAGTATCACCTGTAGTAGTACTCTTAAGTCCTACCAAACACACTATATCTCCACATACTGCCTCCTTTATAATCTCCTGACGGTTAGCATGCATACACACAATTTTGCTCACACGTTCCGTCTCTTCTTTGGTAGAGTTGTAAATTTCCTCCCCCGCCCTAATTCTGCCAGAATAAATACGGGTATAATTAAGACGTCCCACATAAGGGTCAACCATTACTTTAAAACAGAGAGCGCAAAAAGGAGAGTCTACATCTATCTTGCGTCTTATCACTTCTTCCTGCGCAGAAAATCCTTCTACCTCTCCTATATCTAAAGGAGAAGGAAGATAGCGGCAGATTGCATCTAGAAGCAACTGAATTCCTCTATTCTTTAAAGAGCTACCACAAAAAACCGGCACTAAATTATTCTGAATAACTTGCTTGCGTACAGAATCAATTAGTTTGGCCTCAGGCAGAGGTTGATTATTTACAAATCTTTCAATAATAGTATCATCATATTCCGCCAGCTTCTCTATAAGAATATTGCGGTATTTCTTAGCTTCTTCTTTGTATTCAGGAGGAATCTCTTCGAAAACTATCTTTTTTCCTAAGTCATCATGATAAAAAACAGCTTTTTCCTTTAATAAATCAATTACCCCCATAAAATCTTCATCTTTATAAATAGGCAGCTGCATGACTAAAGGGTTAGCGGCAAGTTTTTTTCTCATCTGCTCCACTACCCCCATGAAATCTGCACCTATCTTATCCATCTTGTTAATAAAAACCAGACGCGAGACATTGTAGCGATTAGCCTGACGCCATACAGTTTCTGATTGAGGCTCCACTCCTCCTTCGGCACAGAGTATTACTATTGCTCCGTCTAAAACTTTTAAAGAGCGCTCTACTTCCGCTGTAAAGTCAACATGTCCCGGTGTATCAATAATGTTAATCTGGTAATCACGCCACATACAATAAGTAGAAGCAGAAGTAATAGTAATACCTCTCTCCTTCTCTTGCGGCATCCAATCGGTAATCGTCGTACCTTCATCCACTTCGCCTAAGCGATGTGTCCGCCCGCTATAAAACAGCACCCTTTCCGTAGTAGTGGTTTTACCGGCATCAATATGGGCAATAAAACCTATATTTCTAATTTTCTCTATTTTTCTCTTCATATCTTTCTGCAGCAAAATCAAGCTCAACTTCCTGCTCCACTTAAATTTAAATCTTAAAATGGGCAAAAGCCATGTTAGCTTCTGCCATCTTGTGAGTATCGTCTCTCTTTTTGATTACGGCTCCCTCCTTACGGTAAGCACTAATAAATTCCTCTGCTAATTTCTGAGACATAGGCTTACCTTTTTTCTTCCGCGCCATATCCCGAATCCAACACATCGCGGTATTAAAGCCTTTCTCTTTAGTCACCTCCATAGGGATTTGATAAGTAGCTCCTCCTATACGCCGTGAGCGGACTTCAATACGAGGACGAGCGTTATCCAGGGCTTCAAAAAATATCTTTAACGGGTCTTCCTTTAACTTTGCTTGTAATCGGTCTAAACACTCGTATACTATCTTCTCTGCTACGGAACGTTTACCATGAAGCATAACAATATTAATAAACTTACCTACTATTTCTGAGCCAAACTTAGGATCCGGTATTGGTTTTCTTTTTTCAGCTCTTCTCCTTCTCATTCTCCTCTCCCACTATTTTTTAGCTCTCTTAGCACCGTATTTTGAACGAGACCGCTTACGGTTAGCTACTCCTTGAGTATCCAAAGTGCCTCTTACAATATGATATCTAACACCCGGAAGATCCTTAACTCTGCCTCCTCTTACCAAAACTATAGAGTGCTCTTGCAGGTTATGGCCTTCTCCCGGAATATAGGCCGTCACTTCATATTTGGAAGTAAGCCGAACGCGTGCCACTTTTCGTAAAGCAGAATTAGGCTTTTTAGGAGTCATAGTCCTTACTTGAATACAAACTCCCCGCCGCTGCGGACATCTAACTAAAGCAGGGGATTTGCTTTTATATTTTTTAGGAACTCTTGGCCTTCTCAATAACTGCGCTATTGTCGGCATTTTTCACCACCTTCGTCTGGCGATAGTCTCTAAATCCGGTCCCCGCCGGAATCAAATGACCCACAATCACATTTTCTTTTAGTCCTAAAAGCTCATCTGTCTTGCCGCTACAGGCTGCATCAGTGAGAACCCGTGTTGTTTCCTGAAAGCTGGCGGCAGAAATAAAACTTTTAGTAGCCAAAGAGGCTTTGGTGATACCCAAAAGCAAGGGCGCGGCTTTGGCCGGCTTCTTGCCTTTTTTAATTACCTTTTCATTCTCGCGGCGAAAATCCCACTTATCTACCGCCTCTGAAATCAAAAAGTCAGTATCTCCCGGATCTACTACCCTTACCTTCTTAAGCATTTCCCGAATAATCAATTCAATATGTTTATCATTTATTTTAACCCCCTGGAGACGGTAAACCTCCTGAATCTCATTGACCAAATATTCCTGTAGTACTTTATCACCGCAAACTCTCAAAATATCCTGCAAGACAATCGAACCATCTGTAAGTTGCTGCCCCGCATAAACTTTATCTCCACGATACACTACGGGATGTTTACCACGCGGAATAACATACTCTTTCTCCATCCCCGTAGAAGAACGCACTACTATTTTTCTCTCTCCCCCCCTGCCTTGTGTAAATTCTACAAATCCTTCTATCTCGCTTACAATAGCAGGATTTTTAGGACGGCGCGCCTCAAACAACTCAGTAACCCGCGGTAAGCCCCCTGTAATATCGCGCGTTTTTACAATCAGACGGGGAATTTTCGCCAGCATATCGCCGGCCGCTACTTTTCCGCCGTCCTCAACTAAAATATGAGCTCCCGTAGGTATAGGATAAATACCCAATACCTCATCTTTATCCGATACAATAACAATCTGAGGATGATAATCTCCCCGAAACTCCGTAGCTACTCTCTCACGGCGATTAGTAGTAAGGTTAAGCTCTTCCTGTACCGTGATACCATCAATTAAATCTTCATATCTTACACGGCCTCCCACTTCGGTAAGAATGGGAATAGAATAGGGATCCCATCTCAAGAAAATCTCATCCTTATTAACCTCGTCTCCGTCTTTAGCCAAAAGCAAAGCTCCTTGCGGTACAGGATTTTTCTGAATTTCTCTTCCCTGAGCGTCAGTAACGGCTACCATGCCGTTGCGGCTTAACACTACCAAACCTTCCTTTTTACGTGGCGCAATCCTAATACCATGATACTTAATGCGTCCTTTCTCTTTAGCTTTTACATAGGAACGCTCTGCTACCCGGGAAGCAGTACCTCCAATATGAAAAGTACGCATGGTAAGCTGCGTCCCTGGCTCGCCAATTGACTGTGCGGCAATTATACCTACAGCTTCCCCTACTTCTACCATTCTGCCTGTAGCCAGATTCCGGCCATAGCATTTCCGACAAACACCTCTTTCTGACTCACAGGTCAGAACACTGCGAATTCTCATTTTCTCAATACCCAGTGCCTCAATTTTATCTGCTTTCTCTTCTGTTATTTCCTCTCCCGCCTCAACTACTACTTCATCTGTGACTACATCAACAATATTATCCAGCGCCACTCTTCCTACAATTCTCTCCTTTAATCCTACTACTACCTCATCTCCCTCAACTATAGAAGAAACAGTTATGCCGTTTACCGTGCCGCAATCCTCCTCTACTACAATTACCTCCTGCGCTACATCTACTAACCGCCGCGTAAGATAACCAGCATCAGCAGTCTTAAGCGCCGTATCAGCTAACCCTTTACGAGCTCCATGCGTAGAAATAAAATACTCCAATACCGATAGCCCTTCGCGGAAGTTAGAAGTAATGGGTGTTTCTATTATTTCCCCCGAAGGTTTGGCCATAAGACCGCGCATACCAGCCAGCTGTCTTATCTGTAACTTTGAGCCCCGCGCACCCGAATCAGCCATCATAAATATGGGATTAAAATAATCGAGGTTCTGAAATACAGATTTTGACACCTGGTCTGTAGCCCGTGTCCATATATCTACGATTTTGTTATGGCGTTCCCTTTCGGTAATAATTCCCTTATTGTATTGGTCCTCAACTTTAGTCACTTCGCTAAGAGCTGTCCTTAATATTTCTTTTTTCTCCTCGGGTATTTTCAAATCATCCATAGAAATACTTATCCCCCCCAAGGTAGAATATTCGAAACCCAGCTCTTTTAAATCATCTAGAAGATGAACGGTTCGCGTATGACCGAATTGTTTGTAGCAATCCTTTATAATCTCAGTAACTTTCTTTTTACTTAGGGCTTCGTTAACAAACTTATATCCTTCAGGCAAAACATGGTTAAATATCACTCTGCCTACTGTAGTATCTTTCAAAACTCTCTTGCCTTCCTCTTCAATCCTTATCTTTATCTTAGCATGAAGCTCTACCTCCTCATCCTGATAAGCCGTCATTAACTCGTCGTAAGAAGAAAACCTTGTACCTTCGCCTTTAGCTCCTTCTTTTTCTTGCGTCAAATAACGCAAGCCTAAGATTACATCTTGAGTAGGAGAAATAATCGGCCGGCCGTCGGCAGGAGAAAAGATATTATTAGCAGAAAGCATAAGTATCTCTGATTCGCTCTGCGCCTCCAGAGAAAGTGGCACATGGATAGCCATCTGGTCGCCATCAAAATCAGCATTAAAAGGAGGGCAGACCAAAGGATGAAGCTTAATGGCTTTCCCCTCAACCAATTTAGGATAGAAAGCCTGAATACTCAAACGATGCAAGGTAGGAGCGCGGTTTAGAAGAACAGGATGGTCCTTTATTACGTCTTCCAATATATCCCATACTTCTACCCTGGCTCTTTCTACCATACGCCGGGCTCCCTTTATGGTATGAACAAAACCTTTCTCTTTCAGCTTCTTAATAATAAACGGCTCAAACAGCTCCAGCGCCATTTGTTTAGGCAAACCGCATTCATAAAGCTTAAGTTCCGGCCCTACCACAATAACACTTCTTCCCGAATAATCTACCCGCTTCCCTAGAAGGTTCTGGCGAAAACGTCCCTGCTTCCCCTTAAGCATATCAGAAAGGCTCTTGAGCGGGATATTATTGGAACCTAAAATGGCACGACCATGGCGTCCATTTTCAAACAAAGCATCAACCGATTCCTGCAACATTCTTTTTTCGTTTCTGATAATTACATCCGGCGCGCCCAGAGAAATGAGTTTTTTAAGACGATTATTACGATTAATAACCCGCCGGTAGAGATCGTTAAGATCAGAAGAGGCAAACCTGCCTCCATCTAAAAGTACCAATGGTCTTAAATCAGGAGGAATAACCGGCACCACATCTAACACCATCCACTCCGGCTTATTTCCCGAACGGCGGAAGTCTTCAATTATTTTAAGACGCTTAAGGAGGCGCTTAATGCTAGCGGAATTCCTGTTTTCCTGAATGGTCTTTTTTAGGCTGCGGGAAATCTTTGCCAAATCTACCTCTTTAAGCATCTCTTTAATAGCCGCGGCCCCAATCCCAGCCTTAAAACCATCCTTGTATTCCTTCTCTGCCTTATGTAACTCTTCATCACTAAGAAGCTGCTTGGGACGCAAAGGAGTATCACCCGCGTCCAGAACTACAAATTGTTCGTAATAAATAATCTTCTCCAAATCTCTCAGGCTCATATCTAAAATAGCAGCTAAGCGGGAAGGGATTACTTTATAATACCAAATGTGGGTAACGGGAGTTGCCAAATCAATATGAGCCATTCTTTCTCTTCTTACTGAAGAACTGGTAATTTCTACCCCACAGCGGTCACACTTCATGCCCTTAAACTTTATACCTTTGAATTTGCCGCAGTTGCATTCCCAGTCTTTTACCGGACCGAAGATACGTTCACAAAATAATCCATCTTTTTCCGGCTTAAGGGTCCGATAATTCAGAGTTTCTGCCTTTTTTACTTCTCCATGTGACCAAGAACGTATTTTCTCAGGGGAAGCCAGCTTAAGATTGATTCTTTCAAAAATATTAACTTTCTCTATCACTTCTTCTCCCCCTTCTCTACATTAACATCTAAACATAAACCTTGAAGCTCCCTCACCAACACATTAAATGACTCCGGCGTAGAAGGATTAAGTCTATGCTCTCCTTTTACAATTGCCTCATAAATATGAATTCTTCCCTGTACGTCATCACTCTTTACTGTAAGCATCTCTTGTAAGGTAAAGGCAGCCCCATATGCTTCCAAAGCCCACACTTCCATTTCTCCAAACCGCTGTCCGCCAAATTGGGCTTTTCCTCCCAGGGGCTGTTGTGTAATCAACGAATAAGGCCCAATCGCCCGCGCATGAATCTTGTCTTCCACCATATGAACCAATTTCATAATATACATATAACCCACGGTAACTTTCTGCTTAAACGGCTTGCCGGTAAAGCCATCATAAACCACGGTTTTTCCATCCTCCGGCAAACCAGCTTTTCTCAGTAGCTCTTTTATCTCTTCCTCTCTAGCTCCATCAAAAACGGGTGTACTTATTTTCATCCCGAGCTTTTTCGCCGCCCAGCCTAAATGAGTTTCAAGAACTTGGCCTACATTCATACGAGAGGGAACACCTAAAGGATTAAGGATAACATCTACCGGCGTCCCATCTTCTAAATAAGGCATATCTTCTTCGGGAAGAATCTTGGAGATAACTCCTTTATTTCCATGGCGTCCGGCAAGTTTATCGCCTACGGAAATTTTTCTCTTCATCGCCACATACACAATCACTCGTTTCAAAATACCCGAAGGCAGCTCGTCGCCTCTCTTAAGTTTAGAAATCCCCAGTTCCTTCTCCATATAAAGTTCTTTAATCCGCTCGTTGTAAATCTGGTCTACCTCTTGCGCTTCCGGACTATCGTCAATTTTAGACTTATTTATCTCTTTAGGGGAAAGACCTAAAATTTCTGAAAGTCTTCTTTTCTTTTCCGCTCTCAATATGCTTATTTCTTCATCATAATATTTCTCAATCTTCTTAAGCCGCTTAAGCTCTTCTGTCTTCTCCTTCTTGCTCTTTCTGCCTCTTTCTTTACGCTGCAAAATCTCAGTTTTAATTACGATGCCTTCTATGCCGGGGGGCACGCGTAGAGAAGTATCTTTAACATCGGCTGCTTTCTCGCCAAATATAGCCCGCAATAGCCTATCTTCCGGTGAAAGTTCTTTCCCGGCCTTAGGAGTAATTTTCCCTACCAGAATATCGTCTGGCAGAACTCGTGCGCCGATTCTTACAATACCCTGCTCATCTAAATTACGCAGCGCCTCTTCACTCACATTGGGGAGGTCGCGCGTAATTTCCTCATTGCCTAAACGAGTCTCTCTTGCTTCTATCTCGAATTTTTCTATGTGCACCGAGGTAAGAACATCTTCTTTTACCAGCCTTTCGCTAATAATCATCGCATCTTCAAAGTTATAGCCCCGCCAGGGAATAAAAGCTACCAACAAATTTCTTCCTAAAGCCAACTCCCCATTCTTAGAAGCTGGTCCATCTGCGATAACCTGCCCTTTTCTCACATTATCACCAACATTTACTAATGGTTTTTGATTAATGCTCGTATTAGCATTGGAGCGTTCAAATTTTCTTAGACGATAATCTAACTTGCCTATCTTGATATAAGAAGAACTTACTTCTTCAACCCTGCCTGACTCTTTCGCCACCACTACTACTCCTGAATCCTTAGCTACTTTTGCTTCTATACCGGTACCTACGATTGGTTCCTCCGGAAACAAAAGTGGTACCCCTTGACGCTGCATATTAGAACCCATAAGGGCGCGGTTGGCATCATCATGTTCCAGAAACGGCACCAGTGTCGCAGAAACCGACATAATCTGCTTAGGCGACACATCCATATATTCTGCTTCTTCCGGACGTACCTGGGGAAATCTTCCCTGGTAACGGGCATAAATCATCTGATCTTTCACTTTGCCGTTTTCAATATTGGAAGTGGCCTGAGCAATTATTTTGTTTTCTTCCTCATCTGCTGTAAGATACTCCACTTTCCCTGTTAACCTTCCTTTCTCCAGCTTTCGATAAGGAGTAGCAATAAAACCAAATTTATTAACTGTGCTGTAAGTTGTAAGAGTGGAGATTAAACCAATATTCTGGCCTTCCGGTGTTTCTATAGGACAAATCCGGCCGTAATGGGAAGGATGGACGTCTCTCACTTCAAACCCCGCTCTCTCACGCGAAAGCCCTCCCGGTCCTAAAGCAGAAAATCTTCTCTTGTGCGTAATTTCCGCTAAAGGATTTACCTGGTCCATAAACTGAGAAAGAGAAGAGCGAGCGAAGAAATCATGAATTTGGGAAGTAAAGACACGCGTATTTATAAGGTGAGTAATGGATGCCTCTTTCAAATTAGGCAAAAGAGCAAATCTTTCTACTACTACCCTTTCTACCCTCAATAGCCCCACTCTTACTTCATGCTGTACGAGTTCTCCCACTAATTTCACGCGGCGGTTTTTCAGATGATCAATATCATCAGTCTTTTCTTCACCGTATTTTACCTTAATGAGGCATTTCACAATATTAATAACTGTATCCAAATCAAGCACCCTTTTGTTAAGGCTGACATCCATACCCAGCCTGCGGTTGATCACAAACCGCCCTACCTTGGCCAAATCATATCTCTTATTATCCAGAAACATACGGCGGAACACCTCTTTGGCTGCCTCCAGGGTCACCGGCTCTGTGGGGCGCATTTTTTTGTAGAACTCCAAATAGGCCTCTTCCCGCGACTTAGTATTATCTTTTTTGATGGTATTAATCAATTCAGGATAGCGGCGGTCAGAGAAAACAGACAATATGTCATCATTAGTAGAAAGACCTAATATTCTCAAGATTTGTGTTCCCACAAAGGTTCTTCTTCTGTCTACAATGGCGCTTATAGTGTCGTTCACATCATAACGAAACTCAAGCCACGATCCCCGGTAAGGTATGATACGCGCAAAATATACCGTAGTGCCGCTCGGATGCAGGTCTTCTTCAAAATATACTCCCGGCGAACGCTGCAGCTGAGAAACCACTACCCGCTCGTCGCCATTAATGATAAAAGAAGCCGTAGGGGTAATTAAAGGAATATCGCCAAAATAAACCTCCTGCTCCTTTATCTCATCCTCTCCTACCAGCCTCAGGCGCAGACGTAAAGGAGCTCCGTAAGTAAGAGAACGCCGCCGGCACTCATCAATGCTATATTTAGGCCGCGCTAACGAATAAGAAACATATTCCAGACGCCACTTATCATCAATGCTTCTAAAAGGAAACGCTTCGCGAAATACTTCCTCCAACCCCATAACTCGCCGTCTATTCTCTGGTACATCCATTTGCAGGAAATCACGGTAAGACCGCAGCTGATGCTCCAGGAGATTAGGCATAGGGTAAGATTCTTCTAATCGACCAAAAGAAAATCTTTTTTTCATATCCCTCTCTTTATGTTATTGCTTTGCTCCACCTAATTTTACCTATTTTATTTCTACTTTAGCTCCCTGAGCTTCCAGCTTTTTCTTAGCTTCTTCTGCTTCCTCTTTAGAAACATTTTCCTTAATAGGTTTAGGTGCAGATTCTACCAGCTCCTTGGCTTCTTTCAGACCTAACTCCGTCATAGCCCTTACTTCTTTAATTACCTGAATTTTATTAGGGCCGACTTCTGTTAAAACTACGCTAAACGATGTCTTCTCTTCTTCTTCTGCCGGGGCGGCACCTCCCGCCTGCGGCATCATCGGCCCCGCCATCATGGCCTGGGCTTTAACACCAAATTTTTCCTCCAGCATCTTAACTAATTCCGAAAGCTCCAGTACACTAAGCTCTTCAATAGTCTTTACAACTTCTTCCAACTTCGCCATTTTGAACCTCCTTTAAGCTCTTATTATTTACTACTTTTTTCTTTTTTTTCCTTACTTTTCTTTATCTCTTCCAGAGTTAAAAGAAACTTAGAAATCACCTGATTAAAAGTATTAAGCAGGGAAACCATAGGTGCCGCAACGGCATTAACCACCATTGATTGCAATACTGCTTTGGAAGGAAGTTTAGATATAGCTTCTACTTTCTCTTTACCTACCGCTTTTCCCTCTATAAATGCCCCTTTTATCTTCAAAGCAGGATTCTCATCCATCAAATCAAAGATAACCTTGCAACTTGCGGGTAAAGACTCATCAGGAGCAAATAACAAGGCTGTATTGCTTTGTAAAAACTGCTCTATTCCTTCCCGCTCTTTGGCGGCAATACGTATAAGCCTATTTTTGGAAACCAAAAGTTGGCTCTCCTGAGCACGCAGTTGTCTCCTTAAAGAATCCATCTGTATCGCTGAGACTCCTTCTATATTAATAAAAACAACATTTTTATTTTCTTTAAACTTTTTCTCCAGAAGTTCTACTATTTTAGCGCGGTATAACTCTCCTATTTTCATCCTGCACTCTCTTCCCATCTAACTTTTAGCCCCGGCGACATAGTAGTAGAAATACTCACACTCTTAATTAGTTTCCCTTTGACCCCTGCCGGCTTAGCTGCTACTAAGGCCTGCAAAAAAGCATTAGCGTTCTCTACTATGTCGGCAGAAGGAAAAGATAACTTGGCCACACCCACGTTTACACATCCTGTTTTATCCATACGAAAATCTATTTTGCCGCCTTTGGCCTCTTTTACCGCAAAAGCTAAATTATCGGTAACCGAACCTGTTTTAGGAGAAGGCATGAGACCACGGGGACCCAGAATTCTTCCCAAACGACTTACTAACCTCATCATAGAAGGGGTAGAAATACAATAATCAAATTCCAGCCATCCAGAAGAAACTTTGTCAATCAGCTCTTTCCCTCCCGCAAAATCAGCTCCTGCCTCTTTAGCCTCGGCTTCTTTTTCCGGCTCACAAAATACAACTACTCTTTTGGTTTTACCTGTACCTTTGGGCATACGGGCGGAACCTCTTACTACTTGATCTCCTCTTTTAGGATCAGCGGTCAGCTTTACGCTTATCTCTACTGTCTCATCAAATTTAGCCTGCGGCAAGCTTTTCAAGAGCTCTACTGCCTTCTCTAAAAGATACTGTTTTTCTTTCTCTACGGCTTTTTCTGCCTCACGATAACGCTTGCTTCTTTTCATATTTACTCTTCTTTAACTACAATGCCCATACTGCGAGCGCTACCTTCAATAATCCGACAAGCTGCTTCTAAGCTGCCCGCGTTTAAATCTTCCCTTTTTTTTCTGGCAATCTCTTCCACCTGTTTTTTAGTAATCTCCCCCGCTACTTCTTTACCTGGATTAGAAGCGGCTTTAGCCAGGGCTGCCGCTCTTTTAATTAACACCGCAGCGGGAGGGCTTTTAATAATAAAATCAAAACTTCTATCCTCGTAGACATTAATAACTACCGGCAAAATCAAGCCTTCCTGGTTTTTAGTCTGGTCATTAAAGGCCTTGCAGAATTGCATTATGTTCACCCCATGCTGGCCTAAGGCTGGTCCCACAGGAGGAGCAGGATTAGCGCCTCCCGCCGGAATTTGGAGTTTTATCTGGGATTTAGGTTGTTTTTTCCTTTTCTTAGCCATACTAAATTTTCTCCACTTGCCAAAATTCTAGTTCTACCGGCGTAGAACGGCCAAAAATAGAAACTGATACTTTTAGCTTGCCTTTTTCTACATTTACCTCATCTACTAAACCGTTAAAATTGACAAAAGGACCTTCCACCACTCTTACTGTCTCTCCCTTTTCAAAGCTCACCTTGGGAGAAGGACGTTCTTTAGTCTCCTGGGAACGCTTTAATATTTTTTCTACTTCTTCATCACTAATAGAAGCTGGCTCTCTGCGGGAGCCAATAAAGGAAGTTATCCCGGGAGTTTTCTTTACAAAAAGCCAAGTATCGTCATTCATCTCCATATGTACCAGGATATATCCGGGGAAAAACTTTCTCTCCAAAATCCGCCGCTTACCTTTTTTAACCTCTGAAACCTGTTCGCGAGGAATTATAACCTGGTCTATCATTTCTCCCATATTGTTTACTTTTATTTTTAACTCCAGATTAGCTTTGGCTTTCTCTTCTGCTCCTGAAAGGGTATGAACTATATACCACTTCTTCATTTTTTTACTTTATCAATACTTGTAGAAAACGGCTCAATACAGTATCGCAGACAGCAATAAAGATAGTGAGTAGAGCTGTGCCTACAAGCACCACAATAGTAGCATCTATCAAATCTTTTCTCTTTGACCATGAAACTTTCTTCAGCTCTTCTTTTACTTCTCTCAGAAAGGCCGGAATACGGCCAAAAAACCTTACTATATTCATAACTGTTTTATTTTCCCCTTCAGGCGAGGCAGGAGTTGAACCTGCAACCCTCGGTTTTGGAGACCGATGCTCTAGCCAATTGAGCTACTCGCCTAATATATTCTTCATATATTTATTCTTCAATGAGCAAATCTATACTTTTGTCTCTTTATGCATAACGTAACGCCGGCAGATACGGCAAAACTTATTCAACCCCATCTTCTCGGGATGTTTTCTTTTGTTCTTGGTTAAGTAGTAATTTTTGCTATTGCACTTGGTACACTTTAAAGCAATTAATTCTCTCATAAAGTAAAAAATCCCCTCTTGCCTTTTTAGAGCTTTGAATTAATTCTTTAACCTGATTTTAATTATGCTTTAGTTTCCCTAGCTGGAGACGGGAATTGAACCCGTGACCTCGTCCTTACCAAGGACGTGCTCTACCGACTGAGCTACTCCAGCAGCTCAACGCTGAAAATCCTCGATAAGTCTATAATTGTAAAGGGTTTCAATTTCTTGTCAAGCAATTTTTTAAAAAAAGAAGAGGCCAATAATATAGGTTTTTATTTGCCGGTGGAAACTCTATCTTTACCCGCAGCTTTAGCCTGATAAAGATAATTATCCGCCATTCTTATAAGCGTCTGGCGGTCAGAAGCATCTTGAGGGAAAGATACAACACCTATACTCACAGTAATCCTCCGCAAAAATTCTTCCTTCTCTATCCTCTGGCGAATTCGCTCAGCAATAGAAGTTGCATCCTTCTTGGAAATTCCTGACAGAATCACACTAAATTCTTCTCCCCCGTAGCGGCAGGGATAATCAGTCTTGCGCGATTCTTCTCTTATAATTTCCGCCACCCTCACCAGAACCTTATCTCCCTCCATATGGCCAAATTTGTCATTGTAATCTTTGAAATTATCTATATCAATCATAAGGAGTGAAAGAGGAGTATCCCTTTGAAGATTTTTATCAAATTCTTCCTTCAGCTTAAACTGAAAATAACCATGGTTCCATAAACCCGTTAAAGAATCCACATGAGAACGCCAAAGAGTATCCTCATACAGCTTTGAATTCTCAATAGCTAAAGCTGCCTGAGAAGAAAACATATTAAGTATCTTTATATCAGAAGGAGTTATGGGACGCTTAGTCACAAAATTATCTACTAAAATAGCCCCAATAATTTTATCCTGAGCCCAAAGAGGCACGATAACAAACTCTTCCAAATCAAACTTTTTTACCAAAACATCATTCTTTAGGCCTGCTGCCTGGTGAGATTTTATAAATATCGGCAAGCCTTCCGAAAAAACCTGCTGCAAAACAGTATCACTCCCCTCTAAAGGAAATGCCAGCTCCTCCACCATTCTAAAAAGCTCAGGTTTTCTTTCCTTAATCCGATGATACTCCTTAAGTAAATCCATAAGTTCTTTTTTTTCTTCCCTAATCCATTTCCAAATCTTATCCGCCTCCTCTCTACTTACCGGGCCTATACCCATTTTCCCTTTGATAAGTTTATTTTCAAAATCTACCAAAAATAATAAAGCACGATTAAATCCCAGCCCCTGATGCGCCGTTATACCGGTAAGGATTACATAAAGTATCTCCTCCAGGCGCAGAGTAGAACGCATAGCCTGGGTAATCTCGTAAAAAACCGACAGCTCGAATCTTGCTCTCTCAAGCTCCTTCTTAAGTCTTTCTAATTCTGACTCTAGATTCATTTTGGCACCGTAGGATGAGAAAAAGATTCCGAAAGTTTTACTGATACTACCTGTGAAATCCCCTCTTTCTGCATAGTTATACCATACATAATAGAAGCTTTACTCATAGTTTTTTTACTGTGGGTAATGACAATAAATTGAGAATGTGCTGAGAATTCTTCTAAAAGATTGTTAAAACGGTCTATGTTGGCTTCATCCAAAGGAGCATCTATCTCATCTAAGACACAAAGCGGGGAAGGTTTTATTTTAAAAATAGAAAAAATAAGGGCAATGGCGGTAAGAGATTTCTCGCCCCCGGAAAGCAAAGAAATACTTTGCAGGTTTTTCCCTGGCGGCTGTACTATAATATCAATACCTGAATCAAGCACATCGTCCTCATTAAGAACCACAATTTTGGCGTTTCCCTCCCCAAAGAGAAAACGAAAATTCCTGCGAAATTCTACCTGGATTTTCTCTAATGTTTCTATGAACATCTGGCGAGAAACACGATTTATTTTGTATATAGCCCGTTGCAGAGATTCTTTAGAGTTTAAAATGTCGTTCCTTTGCGAATTGAGAAATTCATAACGTTGGCTTAATTCCTCATATTCCTCTAAAGCTACCAAATTGACTCTGCCTAAATATTTTATCTTTCTCTTTAACTCTTCTCTCTCATCCTCAAGCTGCCCTAAGTTTATGTTTTCGGCATACCCCTGGTGCAAATCTTCTTCCGTCAATCCAATCTCATAGTCATGCTTGAGGGCTTCTCTTATCTGGGTTTCCTCAAAAGACAATCCTTGCAGAGCTATTTTTTGAGCTGTGATTTTCTTATTGATTTCTTCTCTCTGAGGCTGTTTCTCTTCGCGTCTCAGACGTAAATCCGATATAGAATGAATTAGGCTCTCCTCTTCATACTTTACTTTTTCTAAATTTCTTCTTTTTTCCTTTTCCTCTTTTTGTTGTTCTTCTATGTTCTGAGCTAATTTAGTTATTTCTTCTCTAAGCTGAGCAATTTTCTCCTGACGGCGGCGGTCCTCTTCCTGAGAACGAAATACAAAACTCCTAAGTCTCTCTTTTTCCTCCTTAAATACCACTAAATTAGCCTCTTTGCTTACCTTTTCATCTTTCAAAGATTTATTCTCAGAAGTTGCCTCTAATATATCCCGCTCCAGATTGTTTTCCTCTGTTATTTTTTCTTCGCGGTATTTCTGAATTTGCCTGATTTCATCTTTTAACCTATTAACTTCCTCCTCTTTCTGGGTATAAGCAGCTTTTATTTTGGCTGTCTCAGACTCCAGCTTCTCTCTTTCTTGTGTTGCTTCCTGCAAATCAAATTCAATCACACCTTTATCTTCCTCCAGCCGCCTTAAGTTTTCCTGATAATTGGCAAAAGTGCTCTCTAATTGTAAAGAATCCCGTTTGCATTTATCTATCTCATCATTAAGTTTAGAAATATCCCCTTCTATCTTGCTTAATTGAACTTTCTTCTCTTCTTCGCTGTTGTTCAGCTGTTTTATTCTCTGGCGACTTTCATCTATCTGTTGAATAAGCTTTTCCGCCTCCTGCCTAACTATTTTGGCCGTAGCATTGAAAGTAAGCTCCGTCTCTCTATTTTCCTCCTGCAATTCGGCCATAATAAGAGAAGGCAAATGAGGCACTTTTTGTTCAAAAATTATTTTTACTTTCTCCCCCCCTTCCAGACTATCATAGCGGGCCTCAGCCTCTCTTACCATCTCGAGTTTAGATTCCAGGACTGAGATTTCCTTGTCGGCTCTAATTTTTTCCCCTCTAATATCTTCTAAAATCTTTTCTGTTTCTATCTGAGCCTCTCTTAAGGCCTCTAATCTCTCTGCCGCATCACTCTGAACCTTCAGCACCTTCTCTCTTTCCCCCCTGACTTGTTCAAAGGATCTCAAAAAAGACTCTATCTCCGCCTTAGACTTTATAAACTCAGCATTAAGTCGCCGCTGACGGGCCAGAACCACTTTTAAATAAGACTCTTTCTCTACGAGATTATTAGCAATAGTTATCTTCTCGTTTTCTTTAACTAAAACATCCTCCTGCATCTTCTTTATCCGCAAAGCAGCCTCTTTTATTTCTTTCTGAGCCAGACCGATTTTTCTTTCCGCCTCCTTTATTTTTTCTTCATTGCGACGACAACTTTCATCTAAAGACAGAAGATAATTTTGCACATCTTCTATCTTATGGTCATACTCTTTTATTCTATTTTCATATTGCTGCCGCATTTCCAGGACGGAACCGCTTTGTTGCTGCAATTCCTCAATTCGCGTATTATTCATTTCTATTTGACGCCTAAGACTTTCTATTTTTGCCTCTCCTCCTAAAAGGGCGGCATTCTCCCTCTCCTGCTGCTGACGCAGCACTTCTCTCTTATCTTCCAATTCCCTTAACTGCTTCTCATAATCTCGCAACGACTCTTCTATTTTCTCTTTCTCCTTCTCCCATCCTGACAATTCATCTAAGGCCTGGTCTCTTTTTTGTTTTATTTCTAATATCTTTAAGCAGGCGATAGCTTTCTCTTTCTCCTTCAAGGCAGTAAAAAGCTCCTCGTATTTCCTGGCGCGAGCTACCTGACGTTCCAGGCTATCTTTCTGGCGCTTTACCTCATTTATAATGTCGTTAACTCTCTCCAAATTTGCCTCTGCCTCTTCCAGACGGCGCAATGTTTCCCTCTTCTTTTCTTTATAATGTAAAATACCCGCTGCCTCATCAAAGATAACCCTTTTTTCTAAAGGAGGCGAAGTAATAATATGTTCTATCCTTCCCTGTTGAATGAAGGAATAGCTTCCTTCTCCTAATCCTACTTTAGACAAAAGCTCCTGAATATCTTTAAGCCGCACCTGGTTCTTATTTAGAAAATACTGGCTCTCCCCCGAACGAAAGAGTCTCCGGCTGATGCTTACCTCGGTAAAATCTATATCTAAGGCTTTGTCCTCATTAGAAAAAACCATCGTCACCTCGGCATAGTTAAGCGGCTCTGCCTTAGTACTGCCGTTAAAAATTACGTCTTCCATTTTTAGTCCCCGCAGGATTTTGGGGCTTTGCTCTCCTAAGGTCCACTTAATAGCATCGAACACATTAGACTTGCCGCAGCCATTAGGACCGACAATAGCGGTAATACCAGGCTCAAGCTTAAACACCGTCTTCTCCGCAAACGATTTAAACCCGTAAATCTCTAAAGTCTTTAAATACATTACTTAATACCAGCTTCTTTTAAATTCTTAATCAAAACTGGTATAATTTTGAAGAGGTCGCCCACTAGTCCATAACTGGCAACTTTAAAAATAGGAGCATCGGGGTCTTTATTGATAGCTACTATTATTTTAGAAGATTGCATCCCTACTAAGTGTTGAATCTGACCGGAAATTCCACAGGCAATATAGATTTTAGGACAAACTGTCCTGCCGGTCTGGCCTACTTGATGGGAGTAAGGTATCCATCCTGCATCTACGGCGGCGCGTGAGGCACCTACCGCTCCCCCTAAAACTTCTGCCAATTCTCGAATCAAACTAAAATTCTCAGGCTTCCCTAAGCCTCTGCCGCCGGAGACAATAATATCTGCTTCCGCTAGATTCACACCACTTCCTTCTTCTTTAACAAACCTGAGAAATTCTACTGCTGATTCTACCAAACTTTTCTCTACCTTCTCCGTAATTATCTCGCCCTGCCGCGACCTGTCTGCTTTTGCTTCCGGCATAACTTTATGCCGCACCGTAGCCATCTGAGGGCGAAAATCCGGGCTGATAATTTGTGCCATAATATTGCCCCCGAAGGCCGGACGTGTCTGAATTAAGATTCTCCTTTCTCTATCTATATCTAAGCCCGTACAATCTGCTGTAAGACCGGTATAAAGTTTTACGGCTATGCGGGAAACCAAAGAACGTCCACAGGAAGTTGCCCCCGCCAAAAAAATCTCCGGCTTATATTTATTTACCAGATGAATTATGGTCCGGGAATAGCTCTCAGCCACATAATTGACCAGTTTCTCATCTTCTACTAAAAATACCTTATCCGTGCCACGCCAAATAAGCTCCTTTGCTGTCTCCTTAATATTATAGCCTAAAAATACTGCCCCTACGTATGTTCCCAAATCATCGGCAAGTTGACGGGCCTTAGCCAGAAGCTCATATACTACAGGAGCAATTTTACCCTCTCGTTGTTCTGCAAATACCCATACTCCTTTATAAGCACTTACATCCTGGCGGCGCGCCTTCTCTTCTTTTTCCCTAACGATAGCATCAAATTTACAGGCTGAGATACAAGCGCCACACAACGTACATTTGTCCAGATTAATAACTGCTTTTTTCTCCACCATAGTTATAGCGGATACGGGACAAACCTTAACGCATATGCCGCAGCCTGCACACTTCTCTTTTATAACTCTTAGCGTGCTCATAAATACTTCTTAAGTTCTTTTGCCAGTCTCGCTCCCAGCTCTTCCGGCTCGCCCTGCCAGATTTCTCCTCCTTTTTTCTGAGGGGGAGTAAAGATTTTTACTACCTGAGTGGGAGAACCTCTTAATCCTATCTTATCTTCCTCCACACCAATAGCGTCTTTATTCCATTTTACTATCTCTGCTTTTTTAGCCCGCATCTTTCCCCGCAAAGAAGGCAGGCGTGGTTCATTGATTTCTTTTACTACGGTAATCAAACAAGGCAGGGGCGCCTTGAGCGTTTCAAAACCGTCTTCTACCAGCCTTTCAGCCACAATCATTTTTTTCTCTTGACTGATTTCTTCGATTTTTTTTACATAGGCAATCTGAGGAAGGTCTAAGTGAGCCGCCATTCCCGGTCCTACTTGCGCTGTATCACCATCAGAAGCTTGTTTACCACAGATAATTAAATCGTACTCCCCTATCTTTTTTACGGCCTGGGCTAAAATATAACTGGTAGCCCAGGTATCGCTGCCGGCAAAAGCACGATCCGTAATATGAATGGCTTTATCGATTCCCAACGCTAAGGCTTCCCGCAAAGCACTTTCAGCCTGAGGCGGGCCCATAGTGATAACTATCGTCTCTGCCCCATGCTTTTCTTTGAGTCTTACTGCCTCCTCAATTGCATACATATCAAAAGGGTTGATTATCGACTCTACTCCTTCTCGAATCAAAGTATTAGTCTCGGGGTCAACCCTTACTTCTGTGGTATCAGGAACCTGCTTAATAGAAACTATAATTCTCATTTAGTGTATCTTTTAATTAAGTCCAGAGCAATTATCTCTTTCTGAATCTGGTTAGTCCCTTCGTAAATCTGAGTAATTTTGGCATCCCGCATAAATTTCTCTATACCGTACTCTTTCATATAGCCATAGCCGCCAAAAATCTGTACCGCCTGAGTAGCGACTTCCATTGCCGTATCCGAAGCAAAAAGTTTGGCGGCGGCGGAAGCCGGCCCGCTGTTTTTCTCGCCTCTGTCAACCATTCTGGCTGCTGCATATACCAAAGCTCTGGCTGCCTCTATTTTAGCGGCCATATCTGCCAGCATCCACTGAATACCCTGAAAAGAACTTATCTTCCTGCCAAACTGCTCTCGCTGATGAGCATACTTTGTAGCCATTTCTAAAGCTCCCTGGGCAATACCTACAGCTTGAGCCGCTACGCCCGGCCGCGACTGGTCAAAAGTTTTCATCGTAACAATAAAACCAGTCCCTTCTCTGCCTCCCAGAAGATTCTCATCAGGCACTCTGGCTTCGTTGAAGATAAGCTCGCGTGTGGCTGAGGCTCTGATGCCCATCTTGTCCTCTTTTTTGCCAAATTCAAAACCTTCCGTCCCTTTCTCTACAATAAAAGCTGACATTCCCCGCGGCCCCCGCTTTTTGTCGGTAACAGCAATTATAGTATAAATATCTGCCACTCCTCCGTTAGTGATAAAATGCTTGGTGCCGTTAAGGATATAGAACTTGCCGTCTTTCCTGGCGGTAGTTTTAACCGCCGCCGCATCCGAGCCTGCTTCAGGTTCCGTCAAGCCAAAAGCGGCAATACTTTCTCCTGCCGCCAGCCGCGGCAGATATTTCTTCTTCTGTTCCTCTGTGCCAAATAAAAGAATAGGAAACATTCCCAGAAAGGAAGCAGCGTAAGACGCAGCTACCCCTCCGTCAATACGCGATATCTCCTCAGTAGCTATACATAGATCCAGAAGTCCTCCTCCCATACCGCCGTACTCTTCCGGAATACATAAAGAAAACAAATCGGATTGGGCAAAAATCTTAAGCACTTCATCCGGCATCTTGTTAGCCTCATCCCATTCCTGCGAATAAGGTTTGATTTTTTCTTCTGCCAACCTGCGGCAAAGCTCACGAATTTCCTTTTGTTCCTCCGTCAGTTCGTAATTCAGCATACCTCCTCCTTTTTCCCTCAAAAACTTTGTAAGAAAAAATTATATAGAGAAAAAAATAAATTTCAATTAATTAACGAGAAATTTTTTAATTGTCTGAAGCAGCGGCTGATTCAAATCAAAATTCTCTGTCCTCCAGCTGGCAGCAATTTTTCTCTTCTCTTTTGGCCAAAGACGGTAAAAGTTTTCCCAGCCGTATTCCGGGCCTTCCCTTTTTACCCAGGCAGGGTTCTGGCGGTATTGAAAAACCCCATCAGGAAATACACTTCCTGCTACCGCCTTATATGTCCAATAGGTCCAGCTGAAACCAAATTCCCTAAATAACCTCAGCATATCCTCAAGCCACCTAATTTCACCATAAAAATTATCGCGGAAATTTACCCCTATTTCTCCTACTAAAATATTCACCTTATAACGGCGAGAAAAACTTGCGTATTTCTCCAGATACCGCTTCAGGTTTTTTTTACTTCCTACTTCTTTTGAGGGGTAACGGAGGTGAGGAACAAAATTAAATACGAAATCTAACGGTTGATAAGTATGAATACTTACCCAAATTCCCGAATCTGATATAAGATTCTTTAAAAAATCTATCTCTTGTGCCCAGAGGTTGCCTTCTAGAAAGATTTTATGGCGAGAATCAATGCCTCTTATAGTTTTTATCAACTTGCGGTAATATCGCACCAGTTGAGGAAGTTCCCGCTTGTTTAATACCGGCTCGTTCAGCAAATCGTACCCTGCCACTGTCTCGTTACCTTTGTACCAGCTGGCAATCTTCTCCCATAGCCTTATTGTTTCCTCTTGCTTACGCTTATCTTTCCAAAGCAAAGCTTTGCCCAAACTATCAGAATGCCAGTCCTGATTCTGAGGGGCACAGCCGGCATGCATATCCAGAATCACTTTCAAGTTGTATTTTCCTGCCCACCCCAGCAGAGTATCTATATATCTGCGTCCCTCTTTCTCCTTTAGAATCCTGCAATTAAAGGGAAGCCTGAGGCAATTTGCCTTCCATTTTTTTATTTTCTCAATGTCTTTCTCCTGAATGAAGTTCTTGCGGAAAGAAAAGAGAAAATTATCTAATTCCTTCTTGCCATAAAGGCGGCTAAATTTCTTCTTAAAAACCCGAAAGGCTATATTCGGTCCTCCTAAAATATAGCCTTCCATCATTAACCAGCCCCCTAAATTAAAGCCTTTTAACAACATAAACGCAGGCCTGAATTAAATTTGCTTTAATTATATAATAGTTCAGCTTCAAAATCTACCTTTATATTGAAATTATCCAGTTGACTCATTAATAAATGTTACCGAAAGGATTCGTTAACTGATAAAGATTTCTGACGATTAATATCAAA
>JAGGSQ010000054.1 GCA_021159015.1 Candidatus Omnitrophota bacterium
TTCTTCTTTGAAATATTTACGGGGTAAGCAGCGAGCAAAGTTTTGCTTCTTGGGTTTGCTTCTTTGCGAGCGTCAATAGGGGCAGAGCCCCTATTGAAGTGCCATGCACGGTGCTTTAGCACTATGGCACTGGCAGAGGGTTGGGCGTTCGATTCGCCCCGGGCGCAAGTTAACTCTTTACAACGCCGGTTATAAAAACAGTTCTTCTTTGAAATATTTACGGGGTAAGCAGCGAGCAAAGTTTTGCTTCTTGGGTCTGCTTCTTTGCGAGCGTCAAGAAAAAAAGATATAACACCATAGAATAGAAGAGAGTCAAAGCAGGAACGCAGAGATGATGAAGTTTTTAGTAAAATCTCTTATAGTTTTAGTAGGGATAGTTTTAATTATATATTTCAGTCTCTGGCTTTACATTGACGTGCGGGGAAATATATGGGTAGAGAGTATGTTGCGGGAGATTCTGGGAAAGCAAATAACCGTAAAGAAAGTATATTTCCGGCCTCTGTGGGGGTTAGAGATAGAGGGAGTTAAAGCTAAAGATATTTCTTTGCAGGATATGGTTGTAAAAATAGGATTAATAAAGAGTTTAGGAGGAAGGCTGTATTTAGAAGGAGTTAGGGCTAATGGTGTGCGCTTCTGGATTTACAAAAGGAAAGGTAAACTTAGCCGCATTATAAGATATAAGAAATGTGCCTTGCCGTTTGCAGCAGTTTATAACCCCTTTATCGCGAGGCCTGCTTTTGCTGTTTCTAATGTAGTACTGCCTTCTTTGCCGCTTTTTATAAAAAAACTTCAGATTACAGATTCCTCATTAGTTTTTTCTGATGAAGATATCCGGCAGATTTTTGCTTTTGAGAATATAAAATTAGAAGCAACAAACATTGATGGAAAGCTCAGGAGTAAGACAAAACTGGTGCTTAATGCAGATATAAATGATAATTTAACAGATAAAAGAGCAAGGGTTGTAGTAAAAGGGATTGCATTTTTACCTCATCGATTTATAGAAGCAGAGATAAAAGTTTCTCATATAGATTACTTTGGAATTGCCAGATATTTGCCTCCTTCCTGGAGTCCTGAAAATATAGGTTTAGAAAAAGCTTTTTTCTCCCTAAGAGTAAACCTAAAGAGCAAAGAAAAGTCTCTCCTTGTTACTTTTAGCTTGCTAGTGAATGAGTATAAATTTAAAACACTAGAAAATCCTCCTTCTAGCAGCTACTATATGCTAAAAAGTATTATGAATATATTTAAAAGCCATAATTCCGAGCCTTTAGTACGTTTCTCAGTAGAAATTCCCTGGGATGATATGAACTGGGATAATGTTTGGCAAAGGATTAAAGGACGTCTGGAGCATCTCAGCTTTAAACTTGCCGGTGCAGGTATAGCTGCTAATATAGAGAATGCAATAAAGGCGCCGCAAGGAGAGGAAAGTAGTGGGAAAGAGACCGTTTCAGGTCCGGGAGAGCTTCTAGATATAGTAGATGAAATTAAAACTGGGTTTAAGAAATCGCTCAGTAATTAAACCTTATCTTCCTATAATTTTGGTGGGTGTAGCTCAGTTTGGATAGAGCACCTGACTGTGGCTCAGGTTGTCGTGGGTTCGAATCCCATCACCCACCCCAGAATTCTATCTGGCGATTTTGGAGCAAAAAGGAATAGGAAATTTTTCTTGACAAAGAGAGAAACTGCCTATTTAATAAAAAATAAAATGAAAAAGCGAGATTTTTCCCTTAAAGAGCAGCTAATAATTTTAATAATCATTGCCGGGATTATTCCTATAATCGTTACCAGCGTTTTTTTCTATCGTAGTGCTTCTCAAATGGCCTTCAACAATTTTTATCGCCATGTAATGTACTTAATAGACAGGGCAGAGCGGGAAGTTGAATATAACTTAGGCGAATTGCGGGAAAGCACTGTAGCCGTAAAGAGGTTAATTATGCCCTTTTTCTTAGGCGAGGCAAAATATGAAGAATTAAAAGAGAAAGTCGCGCGTTATTTAAAAAAGAGTAATTCTTTTACCAGAATAGACGCTATATCTGCAAGGGGAAATTTATTCTCTTCTCAAGGTATTCCTTTTAATTGGCCGAAAGAAATTATCGAGAAGGTGAAGCGAGATAAATATTACTTAGATATTTCTGTTGCTAAGGCATCGAAACGTTCAGTTTTGAATTTTTATGTGGCAGTGTATGAAAATAAAACTTTTTTAGGCATTCTGCACCTTGAAGCACAACCGGCGGCGTTAGGGGTAATAAAAACATTGGGCGCTAACATAGGGGCAGTAAGCCTTATTTATGATAAAAGAGGAAAACTTTTATTCCCGCTTCATAATAAGAAATTGGTTGATTACTATGAAGGAATTGTAAAACGTGACGGTAAAGATGCTTTCTCTGGCGCGGCGAAAAAGACTTCTATAAAAAACTACCTAGTTTTAGGACATAAGAAATATTACCTTTTCTTTTCTCACCTTGCCGTCTCGGACTGGTTTATAGGTATGATTATTCCTAAAAATGTCTTGTTTTATCAGGCGGGGATTAATTCTTTGAGAAGTGCTATATTTGGGATGAGTTTTTTGTTTTTAGTTTTAGATATATTGCTTCTCTTATTTTTGCCAGAGAAATTTGTTTCTCCTCTTAAACAGGTTACCAGTGTCTTAGCCTTCTTAGCGGCAGGGGAAGGGGATTTATCTAAAAAGATAGAGATATCAGCTAATAATGAGATAGGAGAAATAGCCTTTCTTTTTGATAAGTATCTTGAGAATCTAGGGAAGATGGTTTCGCAGATAAGATGGACAGCAAATGAGGCGCTTGATTTTTCCCAACGTCTTAGTGCTTCAACTAAGGAAATAAGTTCTACAGCAGTAGATATTACCGCAAATGTACAGGGTGTTTCAGAAGAAGCAACAGTACAGAGAGAAAAGGTAAAGAAAATCTTGGAGCTTTCTGAAGAGTCTAAACGAGCCGCAGAAAGGATAGTGAAGAGTGCAGAAGAAGCTTTGGGTGCTATGGGTATGGCCGTACATAATAGCTATGGGGCGGGAGAAAGTTTTTCGGCAGGTTATGCCACAGAGGTTATGGATAAGTTGTCCGAAATTATAATAAAAAGTTCTAACGACGTAAAAGAATTAGGGCAGCAAAGCCAGAAAATATCAGATATAGTCAGAATGCTCAATGAAGTTTCAGAGAAAACTAATCTCCTTTCCTTAAATGCTGCCATAGAAGCCGCTCATGCAGGAGAGGCCGGCCGGGGATTTGCAGTGGTGGCAGAGGAAGTAAAGAATCTTGCGGACGAATCGAGAAGGTTTTCCATAGATATTGAAAGGTTTATCAGTGGATTGCAGGTAGTCTTAAGCAGAGTCTTGGATACAACGGAAGGGACTTATGTAATGATGAACAATATAATTAATGCTATTGTGGTACAGCTGAAGAATTCAGGTGATATTTCTAAGATTGTAGAGAAACTTTCGGAGATTTCCGAGAACAATGTTATAGCCTCTCAAAAAGTTGCCTCTGCTACGCAGGAACAGACTTCGGCCTTAGAGGAACTCTCTGCTTCTTCTCAAGAACTTCTGCGTTTGGCTACTTCTTTAAATGAGATAGTTACCCGTTTTAAAACATCCTCTTCTTAATTCGGTAAAAAATTATTTGGAAGTCTTTAAGTTTGTGATAAACTAATATTTTTAACTATAGTTACAGTATAGAAATAATGAGGGGTGCCCATATGGAAATTCTAAAGAAAAAGCTCAGTAATGATAATTACCGCAAACTAAAAGCCTTAGACAACTTTTACGTTGAGAGATTAATTACAGAAATCATAGATTTGTGCAAACCCGCTTCGGTATTTGTACGCACTGATGTTCCTCAAGATGCTCTTTACATTCGCAAAAAAGCCATAGCCAACAAGGAAGAGGCTTACTTAAAAACCAAAGGCCACACGGTTCATTTTGATGGATTTTATGACCAGGCGCGCGATAAGAAAAATACAAAATATTTGGTTTCTTCTACCAGGAGCACTCCTTCTTACTTAAATTGTATTGATAAGAGAAAGGGGCTTTCTGAGATTAGGACTCTTATGCAGGGAATTATGAAAGATAAAGAGATGTTTGTTTGTTTTTTCTGCCTGGGGCCTAAAAATTCTATGTTTTCTATCCCCGCCTTGCAGATTACGGATTCTGCTTATGTAGCTCATTCGGAGGACATTCTGTACCGGCCGGGATATGAATTCTTTAAGAGGCATGCGGGAGGGGGGAATTTTTTTAGGTTTATTCATAGTGCAGGAGAACTAAAAAATGCTGTTAGTAAAAATGTGGACAAAAGAAGAGTTTATATAGACCTTGATTCCAATACAGTTTATAGTCTCAACACGCAGTATGCGGGCAATACCGTCGGGCTTAAAAAGCCAGCCTTGCGCTTAGCTATAAATAAAGCTGCCCAGGAAGGATGGCTTACCGAGCATATGTTTCTTATGGGAGTATATGGAAAAGGGCGGAAGAAAACTTATTTTTGTGGTGCTTTTCCTTCTGCCTGCGGTAAGACCTCTACTTCTATGCTCAAGGGAGAAAGAATTGTCGGCGATGACATTACTTATCTGCGCAAATTTAAAGGTAAAGCTTATGGGGCAAATGTGGAAAGAGGTATATTTGGCATTATTCAGGGTATTGATTCTAAAGACAACCCTCTTCTTTACGGAGCTCTCCATAGAGAGGGGGAGATAATCTTCTCAAATGTATTAGTGTATCGCGGCCGTCCTTATTGGGTAGGTAAAGATAGGAAGATTCCGGCCGAAGGTATTAATTTTTCAGGGGAATGGTTTGAAGGAAAGAAAGACACCCAGGGGAATCTTATTCCCCCTTCCCACAAAAACGCCCGTTTTACCCTGCGTCTTAAGTATTTGAGCAATGTAGACAAGAATCTAGAGAGCCCTCAGGGAGTAGAGATAGGAGGCTTTATCTACGGAGGCAGAGACTCTGATACCTCAGTTCCTGTGGAAGAAGCTTTTTCCTGGCAGCATGGCATTATTACTAAGGCCGCGAGCTTAGAATCAGAAACTACTGCCGCTACTTTAGGTAAGGAAGGAGTACGAGTATTCAATCCTATGTCTATTTTGGACTTTCTCTCTATTCCTTTATTTAAATATATTAAAAATAATCTAGATTTTGCTAAAGGCTTAAAAAGAGTCCCAAAGATTTTCTCTGTCAACTATTTTCTAAAAAGTAAAGACGGCAGTTATCTTAATGATGTCTCTGACAAACACGTATGGCTTAAATGGATGGAAAAAAGAGTTCACAATCAGGCTGGAGCTCTCGTCTCTCCCACTGGCCTTATTCCTATTTATGATGATTTAAAACTTCTTTTTCGCAGCGTTCTTAAGAAAAACTATGCTTATGAGGATTACGAGAAGCAATTTACTATCAGAGTGAAGGAGAATCTGGATAAGATGGAAAGAATTTGGGCAATTTACCAAAAAGAGAAGTCAATCCCTAAGGTTTTATTTAAGGAGCTAAACGCACAAAGAAAGCGTTTAGAAAACTATAGGAAAAAATTTGGAGATTACATATCTCCTTCTTATCTTAAGCTTGCATAAGTAAAGGTGAGGGAGAAAATAGGCAAATATAAGCTGATTAAGCAGGGAAAAGTTAGGGATATATATACAGACGGCGATGTGCTTTTAGTTGTTGCCAGCGACCGCATTTCTGCTTTTGATTATATTTTACCCAGTCTTATTCCGGATAAAGGCAAAGTATTAAATCGCCTGTCTTGTTTCTGGTTTGATTTCTTATCAGACATAGTTGATAACCATAAAATAACTTGCGATCTGCCTGAGGAAGATTTTAGCCGGGAAGAAATAGATTATCTGAAAGAGAGAAGTATGCTGGTCAGAAAAGCAGAAGTATTTCCTTTTGAGTGTGTAGTAAGAGGCTACCTTTCTGGTTCTGGCTGGAAAGAGTACCGGCAAAAGGGAGAGGTATGCGGGATAAAACTTCCCGCCGGGCTACTGGAGTCTCAAAAGCTGCCCCAGCCAATTTTTACTCCGGCCACTAAAGCTGAGAAAGGCCATGATGAAAATGTTACTTTTGAGTATATGAGACAGCAAATTGGTGAGGTAGCTGATTATATTAAAGAGAAAAGCCTGGCTCTTTATAATAAAGCTTATAACTATGCGTGGGAGAAAGGGATAATTATAGCTGATACTAAATTTGAGTTTGGCCGTATACAAGGAAAGGTAGTATTGATAGATGAAGTTTTCACGCCTGATTCTTCTCGTTTTTGGCCTCAGGAGGAATATAGTCCTGGCTTGCCTCAGAAGAGTTTTGACAAGCAGTTTGTGCGCGATTATTTGTCAGGTTCCAGCTGGGACAAAAATTCTCCTCCTCCGGCGTTGCCGCAGGAGATAATAAATAAGACCAGAGAGAAATATATTGAGATAGGGAGAAAATTCACAGGGGAGAGATTATGATTGCCCCAAGGGTAGATTTGATGCAGGAGTCTCAAACTTTGGCCATTTCAGCTAGAGCCAAAGTTTTGCGGGCTGAAGGTAAGGATGTAGTAGGTTTTGGCGCGGGAGAGCCTGATTTCGATACGCCTGCTTTTATCAAAGAGAAAGCTAAAGAGGCGATTGAGAAGGGTTTTACTAAATATACTCCTGCCAGTGGCATCAAAGAGCTTAAGGAGGCGGTAAAGGAGAAATTTTTGCGCGACAATAATCTTGCTTATGATATAGACCAAATTATTATTGGCAGCGGTGCTAAATACCTTATCTTTGAGGCTCTCTTCAGCTTATTAGAGGAGGGCAATGAGGTAATTATTCCTGTACCTTATTGGTTAAGCTATCCTCAGATGGTAACTGCCTGTGGGGCGCGTTCTGTCTTTGTCAATACCGCGTCTGAAAATAACTTTAAGCTAACCGCTGAGAATCTATCAGCGGCTATTACTTCCCGCACCAGGATTCTTATTCTCAATTCTCCTTCTAATCCTACAGGTAGTGTATATGAAGAGGCAGAATTAAAGAAGATAGCAAAAATTATAGTTGAAAATGACATATTCTGTATTTCAGATGAGATTTATGAAAAGTTAGTATATGATGGAGTCTCCCATGTGAGTGTAGCTTCTTTGTCAGAAGAAATAAAGAAAAAGACAATAGTTATAAACGGCATGTCTAAAGCTTATGCTATGACTGGGTGGCGCATAGGTTATGCCGCAGGTCCCCCAGAAGTAATCAAAGCCATAAGCAAACTACAGAGTCATACTACTTCTTGCCCCAGCTCCATATCGCAGTATGCGGCACTGGCGGCTCTGGAGGTGCCGCAGGATGAGGTTGGGGCTATGGTTTCAGAATTTGAGAAGAGACGCAACTATATGGTGGATAAGTTGAACTCTATAGAGGGAATTAAATGTGGCTTGCCCCAAGGCACCTTTTATTGTTTTGCCGATATATCTTCTTTATTCGGCAAAAGTGCCGGCGGCGAAATAATCAACAGCTCTCTAGACTTTAGCCGGCTGCTTCTGGAGCATGCTTTAGTGGCGGTAGTGCCGGGAGTTGTGTTTGGTGACGATAAATTTATCCGTTTTTCTTACGCTGCTTCCTTTTCTAATATGAAAAAGGGTCTTGAGAGGCTGGAATCTTTCGTTCGGGCCTTACAATAAAACATTTGCATTTTTTGGTTTATTTTAGTAAGATAAACTGCTTTGATAAACTTTCAAGGAGGCAGAGAAATGGGAATGATTTATATAATTGATGTTACTAATCGGGATGGAGTGCAAACTTCGCGTATTTGCTTGTCCAAATTGCAGAAAACCATGCTTAACCTTTATCTGGATAAAATGGGTATATTTCAAAGTGAATTTGGTTTCCCTTTTACGCATCACGAAATAAATTATCTTAATGCCAATCTGGAACTGGCTCAAAGAGGTGTAATTCAAAACTTGCGGCTTTCCGGATGGGTGAGGGCGATAGAGAAAGATGTAGAGCTTGCTTTTAAGAATGTGCCGCAGATTAAATATCTTAACCTTTCTATTTCTACTTCAGAGCAGATGATTAAACATAAGTTTCAGGGAAAGTTAGATTATGCCAAAGTTATCAAATCTATGGAAAAAGCAACCAAACTTGCCCTGTCTAAAGGGGCCCTCGCCGTAGGGGTTAATGCAGAGGATGCCTCGCGTACAGATATGAATTATCTTATTGAATTTTCTCAAGCGGCTAAAGAAGCGGGGGCCTGCCGCCTGCGTTATTGTGATACTTTAGGCTATGACAGCCCTTTTTCTATCTATGAGAGAGTAAAAAAGCTGGTATCTAAAGTGAAGATTGATATAGAAATCCACTGCCATAATGATTTAGGTTTGGCAGTAGCTAATTCAGTTGCGGGCGCTAAGGCGGCGGTGGAAGAAGGAGCTGACGCTTATATTAATACCTGCATAAACGGCATTGGCGAGCGGGCAGGAAATGCTGATTTGTTGAGTGTGATTTTAGCTATGAAATATGCTTCCGGTATCGGAGGCAGGTACCATTTGGACAAAAAAATCAAGCTTAAGCATTCCTGGCGTCTGGCTAAATATGCTTCTTATGCTTTCGGTATACCTATTCCTATAAACCAGCCGGGTGTAGGAGCTAATGCTTTTGCCCATGAATCAGGCATTCATGCCGACGGAGCTTTGAAGAACCGGCGCAATTATGAACTCTACGATTATGAGGAGCTGGGAAGAGGTGAGCCGGAAATAATTGATACCGGCCGGCAGATTACGGTAGGAGAATATTCCGGCATAAAAGGATTTCGTAATGTTTACGAGCGCCTCTCTATAAAGTTTAAAGACGACAAAGAGGCGGCTGAGATCCTGGAGCTGGTAAGATATGCTAATGTTCACAACCAGAAGCCTCTGGTAGAGGATGAGTTGAAATTTGTAGCTGGCTTTCCTGATATTGCACGCAAAATATTTACTATGAACCCTTAAAGTTTTTGGTTTCTTTAAGAAAAAGAATAGACATATTCCTCACCCGGAGAGCTTTTTCTCTTTTCTCTGTCTGCAGCTGCGTTTGTTTCTATAAAAGAGCTGTTCTTAAAGAAGTGAGGTTTTATTTAGAGAAAGAGAAAAATTTTCCTTATCATTTCTCTCTGGTAATAAAAGAATTTCCAGGACGTCTGTCACGAAAAGCGTGGGAAGCTTATAGAAAGTATCACTTTTTTTCTTATGGATTACAGCAAGTTTTTTAGAGTTGTCTGGGAAGACGACTATCTTATAGTTTTAGACAAATCGCCCCAGGTTCTAGTAGTAGCTGCTCCTCGCCGTCGTGAGCCCGTATTGGCTGACTTAGTTAATGAATATCTCGCTCCTCAAAAAGAGAAGGCTTATCCCGTTCACCGTCTGGATAGGACAACTTCAGGCTTGATAATTTTTGCCAAAAGCATTTTTTGCCAAAGAAACCTTATGGAGCAGTTCCGCGGGAGAAAGGTCCATAAAAAATATGTGGCTTTTGTTAACGGGCATCCTCCTGAAAGAAAAGGAACTCTAAAGGGACTTATCAAAAAGACGCCTCGTGCCGCGGCAAAATTAGCAGTAACTAAATACCGTCTTATGAGGAAATTTTCTGACTTTTCTATTTTAGATATTCAGCCTCTTACCGGCAGATATAACCAGATAAGAATTCAGCTAGCACAGCTGGGTATTCCTTTGGTGGGGGAGAGGAAATATGCTTTGGGCCGGCAGGGGCTCAGGTTTTCCCGTCCCGCTCTGCATAGTTATTTTGTGCAGTTCCGTCATCCCGTGGGCAAAAGCCTTATTGAGGTAAAGATAGACCTGGCTTCTGATATGTGTGAGTTTTTAAAAAAAACAGCTGAATTAGACAAATTTGTGATATAATCTTTTCTTAAAAAAGGAGGCAGTATGCTAATTGGTTTTATGATAATTTTAGCCGGGATTCTAATTGCGGTATTTCCTCAGCTTCTTTCGCTAATTGTAGCTCTCTTTCTTATTATTATCGGCAGCTGGGTAGTTATTGTTAGCTATTATTACAAGAAGATATCCAAACATTTTGAGAATCCTTTTTTGGATTTTTTTGTCCGCTTTTAATCTAAATGGGCAGCCACAAACTGGAAGAACTTAAAGAGGAAGTAAAGAAATGCCGGAAGTGCGCCTTAGCTTCTATACGCCATAATGTAGTAGTAGGCGAAGGAAATGAGAAGGCAAAAGTTATGTTCATCGGCGAAGCCCCGGGCTTTAATGAAGACCAAAAAGGCGTACCTTTCTGCGGCGAAGCCGGCAAAGTGCTAGACCGTCTTCTGGCCGTGGCAGGGCTGAAGAGAGGAGATATATATATCACCAATATTCTTAAATGCCGCCCCCCGCATAACCGCGACCCCAAAAAAGAAGAAATTGAGGCTTGCCGTCCTTTTTTGGAAAGGCAGCTGGAGATAATTAAACCAGAAATTATCTGTACTTTAGGAAACTATGCTACCAGTTTTATTTTAACCAGGTTTTCTTTGGCTTCTCAGATAAAGGGTATCAGCCAGATTCATGGGAAAATATTTGAATATTCTGATATTTTTAGTAAGATTAAGATAATACCGCTTTATCATCCGGCAGTAGCGACCTATAACCGCAATATGGAGCCGGTTTTAAGGAAGGATATAGAAATAATCAGTAAAATAATTTAATTAAGCAGGAGGAGAAAATGAGTGTAGACAAAATAGTAGAGATTTTGGGAGTTGAGGCAAAAGATTTGCTGGAACATAAGTGCCAAACTATTCCTAAACAGATGCTGCATCTTCCCGGGCCCGACTTTGTAGAGAGAATCTTAGAAGTCTCTGACCGTCCCATTGCCGTATTGCGTAACTTGCAGATGGTTTTTAATCATGGGCGTTTAGGAGGGACGGGTTATCTTTCTATCTTGCCCGTAGACCAGGGCATAGAACATTCCGCCGGCGCCTCTTTTGCGCCTAATCCGATTTATTTTGACCCTGAAAATATTATAAAACTGGCTATTGAAGGCGGCTGTAATGCGGTAACTTCTACCCTGGGAGTGATGGGGGCAGTGGCACGTAAGTATGCTCACAAAATCCCTTTTATTTTAAAAATAAACCACAATGAACTCTTGAGTTATCCTAATACTTTTGACCAGCGGCTTTTTGCCTCTGTGGATCAGGCGTTTGAAATGGGAGCGGTAGGGGTAGGTGCCACTATCTACTTTGGCTCGGCTGAGTCGCGTCGCCAAATAGAGGAGATTTCTCAGGCTTTTGAATATGCGCATAAATTAGGTATGTTTACCGTTTTATGGTGTTATCTAAGAAATTCAGCCTTTAAGAAAGATAAGGTTGATTATCACACTTCTGCCGACCTTACTGGCCAGGCCAATCATTTAGGGGTAACGATTGAAGCAGACATAATAAAGCAGAAGCAGCCTACTAATAACGGGGGTTATACTGCAATACAATTTGGCAAAACTAGCCCTCTGGTGTATGAAAAACTTACTTCTTCTCATCCTGTAGACCTCACCCGTTACCAGGTAGCTAATTGCTATATGGGAAGGGCAGGGCTGATTAATTCAGGAGGTCCCTCAGGCAAAAATGACCTGCAGCAGGCGGTAAAGACAGCGGTAATTAACAAGCGAGCCGGCGGCATGGGGCTTATTTCCGGCCGCAAAGCCTTTCAGAAGCCGATGGAAGAAGGCATAAAAATATTGCATGCTATTCAGGATGTGTATTTAGCCAGGGAAATAGATGTAGCTTAGTTTCTCTGAACAATGGAGCTTAAGCTTCTTTCGTGGAATGTAAATGGTCTAAGGGCGGTAGCCCGCAAAGGGTTTCTGGATTGGCTTAAGAGAGAAAAGCCTTATCTTCTCGCTTTGCAGGAAACCAAAGCTTCACCTCAACAGCTGGATAAAAAAATTTTAGAAGTAGAAGGCTACTTTACCTATTGGAGCTGGCCAGACAAAAAAGGCTATAGTGGTGTAGGAGTATATACTCAGGAGAAGCCAATCAAAGTTTATAAAGAAATAGGCGTTGCTTGGCTAGATCGGGAAGGACGCACTTTAATCTTAGAATATCCTCACTTTATCTTATTCAACCTATATTTTCCTAATGGCAAGAAGAGTAAAGAACGTCTGGAGTTTAAGCTCTCATTCTACCAACAATTTCTGAAGGCTTTAGATAAATTCAAAAAAAAGCATAAGCCGCTAATTGTATGCGGCGATTTCAACACTGCCCATAAAGAGATAGATTTGGCCCGTCCTAAGGAAAACAGCAAAGTTTCCGGCTTCTTGCCCCAGGAGCGGGCTTGGCTGGATAAGTTTATAGATTGGGGGCTGGTGGATACTTTCCGTGTTTTTAACAAAGAGGCAGGGCAATATACCTGGTGGGACCTAAAGACTCGCGCCCGCTTGCGTAATATCGGCTGGCGGCTTGATTATTTTTTTATTCAAAAAGAATACTTGCCAAAGTTGAAGAAAGCTTTTATTCTAAAAGATGTTGAAGGTTCGGACCATTGTCCGGTAGGAATTATTTTTAGGATTTAAGGGGAGGTGCGGATATGCGTTCTGGTAATCCTATGTTAAGAGAAAGTATTTTTGCCGAGGCTAAAACTTTAGGCGGCCGGATGAGTATTGAAGGGGTTGTCAACAAAACAGGAGTTCTTATTAGCTTAGTGCTTTTGGCTGCGGCTTGGGTATGGTCACGCTTTATGACCGCAGGAATAGAGGCAATAAGCGGTTATATGATACTGGGGGTGATAGGAGGGTTTATCCTGGCTATGATTGTTTCTTTTCGTCCCACTTCCGCCAGAACCCTGGCGTGGATCTATGCGCTAATGGAGGGTCTGTTTCTGGGAGGAATATCTGCTATGTTTGAGGCGAGATACCCTGGTTTAGTTATGCAGGCGGTAATGCTTACTTTTGGGGTTTTCTTCTCCCTCTTGTTTGCCTATAAAGCGAAGATAATTAGAGCCAGTGCCAAATTTAGAATGGGAGTGGTGGCAGCTACGGGCGGTATAGCTTTATTTTATTTTGCCGCGATGATTCTGGGTTTTTTCCACGTAAATATTCCTTTTCTTTATTCTGCTTCTCCTTTAGGTATAGGCTTTAGCATCTTCGTAGTAATTATAGCTGCTTTAAACTTAGTTTTAGATTTTGATTTTATTGAGCAAGCAGCCAGAGAAGGAGCGCCGCAATATATGGAGTGGTACGCTGCTTTTGGGTTGGTAGTGACTCTGGTCTGGCTTTACATTGAAATATTAAGGCTCCTGGCTAAATTAAACGAAAGAAGATAGTGCTAATGAGAATCAGTTTTATTCTCCTGCTGTTTCTGGGCGAATTGGTCGTATCTACTTCTGTTGCTTTTGCCCGCTATTTTTATGCGGGAGATAGATCTTTTTCTTTTCAGTTGCCGGCTTCCTGGCAAGAGATACCCAAAGAAGAATTAGATAAACGCCAGAAGGCAATCAAAAATATGTGGAAGCTTAATCCTCAGGCAGCTAAGATTAATTATGAGTATGCTTTTCAGCCTGCAACGCAGACAGGATACTTCAATCAAAGCTATCTCTTGATAAGAGTAGTGAGACGACCTTTGACTATAAGAGAAGCTAAGTCTGCTCTTGATTTTTTTAGTCAGAAAATCACGCGGGTGCGCGGTAGCGACCTTAGTAATTTAAGCCTTTATCTTAATGATATAAAAGACAAGCTCCCCTTGGATCAGCTTATTTTTTTCCAGAGAGAGAAGATGTTTCTTTTTACTTTCTTAGTGAGGCTTTTTACTCATAAGGAGTATAAAGGAGCGACAGCTATATTTCTGGGTAGAGACCGCTACATTATTCTCTATTTTTATTTCTCTCCCCAGGATGAAGCTAAAGCAATAAGGGGTTTTAAAACTATACTCTCTACTTTTCATGTTAAATATCCTTATGTTCGCCCTAAAGAGAATAAAGTAAGGATATTGATACTTTTAGGTATGATAGTCTTCCTTCTTCTCTTATTTTACCGCGTTTTTCATAGCTTGCAGACGTAAGATTTATGAAAACAATATTGAAGCTGGCTAATTTCATTAATCGCTATTTTATCATTTGGGTTATTTTGTTCTCGCTCTGGGGCGGTATACACCCTAATGCTTTTCTCTTCTTAAAGAAGTATGTAGGTTTGCTTTTAGGTTTAGTTATGTTGGGGATGGGGCTTACTCTGGATAGTTCAGATTTTAAGCGTATTTTTGTAAGGCCGCACTTAATAACTATAGGGTTATTCTGCCAGTTTACAGTAATGCCGCTGACCGCCTTTTTTATAGCTAAATTGTTACATTTTTCTTCTTTTCTTACGGCGGGCATGGTACTATTAGGTTCTTGTCCCGGGGGGACTGCTTCGAATGTAATTTCTTATTTAGCCGGTGCCGATGTAGCACTTAGTGTTTCTCTTACTACTTTTTCTACCCTGCTTTCGCCGCTTCTTACGCCTTTTCTTATGTATATTTTGGTGAGAAAGATTGTTCCTGTAGATTTCCTGGCTATGTTTATAAATATTTTGAAAATAGTGATTATCCCTGTGTTTCTAGGTGTAATTTTGCGTTCTTTGTTTAGGAAGAACATTGTTTCTTTGGAAAAAATATTTCCGGCTGTTTCAGTATTGTCTATCGCGGTAATAATAGCGGTAGTAGTCGCTTCTAATCGTCAGAATCTTCTGTGTTTAAATCCTTTGATTCTTTTAGGAGTAGCGCTGCATAATTTGAGTGGCTTAAGTGTAGGTTATGGATTGGCTAAGTTGTTTAGGCTAAATAAAGCGGGAGCGCGCACCATTGCTATTGAAGTAGGCATGCAAAATTCCGGTTTAGCGGTAGTGCTGGCTCTGCGTCATCTTTCTTCTTTAGCGGCAGTTCCTGCCAGTATTTTTAGTATTTTTCATAATATAAGTGGCTCTCTTCTGGCGAGTTACTGGCAGAAAAGAAAATAAAAGGAGGAGGATTATGCCAAAAATAAAAGTAGAAAGGCCTGCGCCCCAGAAGCTGCAGGAATTGGGCGTGTCTCGTTGGCCGGTTTGGGAAAAAGAAGTCTCGCGCTTCGATTGGTATTATGATACGCAGGAGGTTTGTTATTTTCTGGAAGGGAAGGTGGTTGTGGAAGAAGAAGGGGGAGAGAAAGTAGAAATGGGCAAAGGTGATTTGGTAACTTTTCCGCCAGGGCTTGAGTGTGTATGGGATATTAAGAAGGCGGTTGAAAAACACTATAATTTTGGATAAGCCGCGAGAGAAATATTGATTAGTGCCTTATAATAAAAGATTTTTAGGGAATTTTTATTGACTAACCAGGATATTTTAAGTAAAGTAGGTTAGCTTTAGAGCCGTGCTTTTAGCGCAAAGTTCTAAAGAAAAGGGCTTTGCGCTTTTTTATTTTAGGAGTAAAAATGCTTGAAGGTTTTAAAAAATTAGGGATTTCTGACAATATACGCGTAGCTTTAGCTAAAAAAGGGTTCGAAGAGCCCACACCTATCCAGAAAAAAGTTATACCTCTGCTTTTAAGGAGCAAAAAAGGGTTAATCGGCCGCGCTCAGACTGGTACGGGTAAAACGGCAGCATTTGGAATTCCTTTAGTTGAAAGATTGTTTTCTCAAGGAGTGGTACAGGCGTTAATTCTTACTCCTACCAGGGAGCTGGCGCTTCAGGTAGCAGAAGAGATTAATTCTCTGCGGCATAAGAAAGCTCTGCGTATAGCTGCTATCTATGGCGGCCAGTCTATGGAATTACAGCTGCAGCGTCTGCAGAGAGGTGTGGATATTGTAGTGGGGACACCGGGGAGAATAAAAGACCACTTGAAGAGAGGAACACTTGATTTGAGTCAGGTAAAATATGTCATTCTGGATGAGGCTGATGAAATGCTCAATATGGGCTTTATTGAGGATGTAGAGGAAATAATTTCTTTTACGCCGCCGCAAAAGCAGATGCTCCTTTTTTCTGCCACTATTCCGCCGCGTATATTGAGCCTGGCTAAAAAATATATGCCCGATTTTGAACTAGTAGAGATAGACAGAGAGACGCCTACCACGACTCTGGCGGAACAGATTTATTTTGAAGTGACGGAGGCAGATAAAATGGAGGCGCTGTGCCGTATTGTTGATTCAGAACCAGATTTTTACGGGCTGGTTTTTTGCCGCACTAAAGTCGACGTGGATATACTGGTGCGGAGGCTTTCTGACCGAGGCTATGAAGTAGACGGCCTGCATGGGGACATATCTCAGCATCAACGGGAGAGAATCCTGAATAGATTCCGGCGCCGCCGCATAAAAATTCTGGTGGCCACGGATGTAGCAGCACGAGGTATAGATATAAACAGTCTTACCCATGTGATAAATTATTCTCTGCCTCAAGAGCCGGAACGTTATGTGCATCGCATTGGCCGTACCGGCCGGGCAGGAAAAGAAGGTATAGCTATCACTTTTGTTACTCCCAGGGAATACTGTAATCTGCTGATTATTCAGAAAGTAGCCAAGGCCAATATTCGCAGGGAAAAGATTCCCACTATTGCGGATATTTTGTTAAATAAACAAAAGCGGATAGAACGCGCTGTTAGTGAAATTATAGAGAAGGGCGGATTTGAAGAATATCTTGATTTTGCAAATCAGATAATAAAAGAGAAAGATCCTCAGGTTGTCTTGGCTTCCTTTATAAAGTACACCTTAGGCGATGAGCTTAGCTCTCGTAACTACCGTGATATTCGTGAGGTCTCAGTAGATAAAAAAGGTACCGCCCGCCTTTTTGTAGCCAGAGGGCGGCAGGATGGTATGAATTTTCGCAGTTTGTCTAAAATGATAAGAGAGGTCTCGGGGGTGGAGGAAAGAAAAATAAGAGATATACGCATCTTTGAGAGGTTTTCTTTCATTAGTGTGCCCTTTGCCGAGGCAGAACTTATTCTGCACGCTTTTAAGAAAAAAAATCTAAGCAAAAGGCCGCTTGTTTCCCGCGCGCGCCAAAAGAATGTCAGCCGCAAAAGATAGACTTTTTGCCTGCGTGAGTTCAGTTTTCCTGATATAATAAAGGCACGATGATAAAATTTGAAAGAATAACCCTCCGGTATAAAAACAAAGAGGTATTTTCTAACTTGACGCTGGAAATACAGGAGGGCGAGAAGGCAGTAATCAGTGGCTATTCCGGTTTGGGGAAATCTTCCCTGTTTTATTTATTACTGGGGTTTGTGAGGCCGGCAGAGGGTACAGTTTATTTTTCCGGCCGGCCGCTCAACAGCCATTCTATATGGAATGTAAGAAGAAAAATCAGTTATGTAGACCAGGACATCAGCTTGTTTGGGGGGAAAATAAGACAGCAGTTTGAGTTTCTTTTCTCTCTGCGGGCAAATTCCCATCTCAGCAAAGGCTGGGACTACATTATAGAACTTCTTAATTATTTTAGCTTGGGGCGTGATATTCTGGATAAGGATATAGAAGAGGTCTCAGGAGGGCAGAGGCAGAGAATAGCGCTGATAAATGCCATTCTGCTCAGAAGAAATGTTTTTTTGCTTGATGAGCCGACTTCCTTTCTAGATGAGAAGCTGAAAGAGAAAGTGGCGGATTTCTTCCTGCAGAGGCCTTATACAGTAATTGTTGCTTCACATGACCAGGTATGGCAAAAGAAAGCTGTAAAAGTGTTTGATTTGGAAAAGAAACAATGGGTGCAGTAGATATTTCTCCAGGGTCTTTGTTGGTAGTATTTCTGTTGCTGACGGTGCCGCTCTTTCTCAGCTATGCCTACAGCCTAAAAATTGCCCGCTCGCTTTTCTATTCTGTATCTAGAATGTGTGTCCAGCTGGTTCTAATAGGGTTTTTCTTGAAGTTTCTCTTTCTGCGCAATAATGCTTTTTTTAATTTATTGTGGCTGGTAATTATGGTATTGGTAGCAGTGTATTCGGCTTTAAGCAATTTTTCTATGAGAGCGAGCAAAGTTTTGCTTCCCGCCTTTATATCTTTTTTCTTGGCTACTTTCAGTGTAGTTTTGTTTGTGAATGTTTTTGTGATTAAGATTGTTTATGTGTTTGATGCCCGCTACTTAATAATTTTAGGGGGGATGCTTCTGGGCAATTCCCTGCGGGGAAATATTATTGGCATTTCTCATTTTTATCAGACTATCCGTAAAGATAGAAAGAGATTTCTTTATGTTTTGTCTCTCGGCGCCTCTTTGAAGGAGGCTACTTTGCCTTATTTGCGCCAAAGCCTTAGCTTGGCGCTTAAGCCGACACTGGCGGCAATGGCGACAATGGGAATCGTGGCTCTTCCGGGAATGATGACCGGTGTTATTTTGGGAGGCGCCTCACCTCAAGTGGCGATAAAATATCAGATTATGATTATGATTGCGATTGTAACCAGTACGATGTTAAGCGTTTTTCTTACCATTGTTATGACCCGGCGTTCTTGTTTTACTAAATACGGCATTTTAAAGTCTGATATATTTATTTAGAGAAATGATTGAGAAAGCCGCCCAGATTATTAAATCTTCCCGTCATACCTGCGCTTTTACCGGCGCCGGAATTTCTACCGAAAGCGGCATCCCCCCTTTTAGGGGAAAAGATGGGCTGTGGAGCAAGTTTGACCCTATTTTTTTAGATATTAACTATTTCCATCGCCGGCCTGAGGAAAGCTGGAAGCTTATAAAACAGATTTTTTATGATTTCTTCGGCAAAGCCCGGCCTAATCCTGCCCATTATGCCTTGGCAGAGCTGGAGAAGAGAGGTTTTGTGAAGACGGTTATTACCCAGAATATTGATAATCTGCACCAAGAAGCCGGCAGCAGGAGGGTGATAGAATTTCATGGGAACTCGCGCTTTTTAGTGTGCGAGGGCTGTAATGAGAAAATATTAGTAAGTAAAGAGATACTAAATGTAATACCGCCTCTTTGTCCTAAATGCGGCGGAGTACTTAAACCAGACTTTGTTTTTTTTGGCGAGCCGATTCCTTCTTCCGCCAGCAGAGATTCCTTTCGCGAGGCAGAAATATCCGATGTATTTCTGGTAGTTGGCACTACCGGTCAGATTCAGCCGGCATCGTCTATTCCCTATCTGGCAAAGGAAAGAGGGGCAAAGATTATTGAAGTAAACATTGAGCCTTCTGCCTATACTTCAACTATTACCGATGTATTCTTGAGGGGGAAGGCTTCGGAACTGCTCCAAAAACTTTTATTAGCTGTTTCTTAGATTTTACTTTCTGTTTGACGAAGTATGATACGGAAAAATATAAAAAAATTTATTTTTTCTTCTGTAATACTTCTCTTTGTATCTTTTTCTGTAAGAGGAGAAGAGATAGAAGTGAGCGATACCGAGAAAGAGGCAGCATTGCAGGAATTAGCTGAGAAATATTCAGCAGATAACTATAGGGGAGTTAATAGAGTTGAGTTGATGGACGGGATTATTCTTTGTCCCGATGTTATAAAGGCCAGCCCCAGCGGTTTTCTGCAGATGTTTTTTAAAGGTAAGGTGCCCCCAAATGAAGATAGATATGAAACTGTAGTGTATTTTCCTCTAAATTCTATCGAGGCAATCAACGGACAATATGTGGATCAATATGCTGCTAACTTAACCTTGGGCAATTATTACTTTTACTTAGCTAGAAACCTGCAAAAAGCAAAAGAGTGTTATGAGAAAGCATTAAAAATACACCCCGAAGAAAGAGTGGTAATAGAGAATTTGGGATATTGTTATATGAAGACAAAAGAGTTCAAAAAAGCGGTAGAATTAGGGGAAAAAGCAATAAATCTTTATCCTCACAATGAGAATGTTTGGTTTAATCTGGGTATGGCTTATTTAGCTCTCGGAGATAATCAAAAAGCAATAAAGTGCTACGGGAAAGTGCTCTTGTTAAATCCTGACTCTAAAGCAGCTGGCATGGTGCATGCGAATTTAGGCAGTATTTATTATCATGAAGGTAAAATAAAGGAAGCAGAGTATCATTTAAAAAAGGCAAAGACTATTTTTAAAGTTAAAAATGACAAAAGAGAAATAGAGATTGTAGATAAGGTTCTTAAAAAAATACAAAGCCCTCTCTCAGGGCAGAAGACTACTGAATTAGATGAGAGGTAGAAACATATCGCTAAAAGAGTGTATTTGCAAAAGATAAATCTCTTTCCGGATTACATTTATCTTTACACTATTGGCGGGGCGATTTTGATGTTTTTGTCCCGAACCAGTGATGCTTCACATCACGGTACGGGGCAGGCGTCTTGCCAGACAATTCCCCAATTGTAGGTATAGGTAAAAAGTTTTAATCCAGAACCGGACTCTGTTCTGGTTCGGGGCAGAGGAAAATAATCCTCTCTTAGAATATCTAAGTCCGATTCTTACCTTTTTAGACTAGCTTTTGAGGTTTATTTTGACAACGTTGGTGCAAGGATTATAATATTAGCATATCCAGGAGAAAAAATGTTTAACGCCAAAAGTAATCGTATTGATGAGTTAGCCAAATTGTATAAGAATAGAATCAATGAATTAGAGACAATATTTGATAAAAGGACTAATGTTTATATTGATTTTGCTAATATAATCCATTGGCAGGATAAACTTGGTTGGCATATTGATTTAAAAAGATTACAGCAATTTTTGCACTCTTTTGATACAGTCGGCGATATTAAATTTTACAATGGTTATATACCAAATGATCCTAAGTCAAATAAAGTTATCGAAAAAGCCAGAAAGCGAGGGTATATCGTAATTACGAAACCCGTTAAGTTTATAAAATTATCCATTGATGCCTCAAGCGTCTCACCCCATTCAACAGAGCTTATTAAACAGTTTGTAAGAAATACGCTTTTACGAAAGCTCAATGTGGAGACAATTGAATATTTGAATAAACGATTGAAGGAATTGAACCAGCAAGGAATCAAGGTGTTAGAAGATCGAAAGTGTAATTTTGATGTGGAGATAGGCGTGGATATGCTTTTAGATTTCCATATTAGCAAGCTTGAAAATTATATCTTGTGGAGTGGAGATAGCGATTTTGCCGGTCCGATTGAACAATTGCTTGAAAAAGGTAAAAAAGTTGTCTTATTTGCTACAGCCAGGAGGGTTGCTACAGAGTTAAACGATTTACGCAGCAAAGGGCTATTAATATTCGATATCCAAAAGATTCGTAATTTTATATGCTATAAGAAGTAAATTAAAATCGATAAAGGCTTGATAAAAGCAAAAGGGACCCACTCACCTGGGCCCCTAAGCTTTTGATTTATCGGCATTTCTGCCTGTATAAAATTTAACATTTTGTTAGAAATTAGTCAAGACGAAAAATAAATATTTTTTTGACAGATACTGTAAAAAACTGTAAAGTAGGTTCACTATGGAAAAGCGATATAATTTGTCAAAAGCGGCGAAAGAACTAGGCGTTACACGCCAGACCCTTTATTACTGGTTTAAAAAGGGGTGGGTAAAACCAAAAAGAGACTATCGTAATTACCCGGTGTTTACAGAGGAAGATATTAGAAGCATTCAGAAATGGCGGAATACTTTAGAATAGGTATTTAATATCTATGTCGCACAAATTGGGATATATATTTTTTGAGTGTTTAGGGGAGGATCTGGCACTAGATTTTTCTTATGATTTTGAGAATAATGTGAGGTTTATGCGCAAAATTCCATCAATTAACGAAGCACCATGGCACGAGTGGCTAGGTCTTCAATGGCAAGATGTTGTAACATCTAATGCAGTCATTGAGGTTAAATCTGAGACTCAAAACCCTAAAATTCTTGATAACGAAAATAAAGAATTAGAATTTAAATGTCGAAAGTTATGGCTTTCGCTTATGCTCACAGGTCCATTTTATTTGGATAATGCCTATTTTTTAACAGGTAGTGAAATAAATAATAAAATTGAGATTCGGCGATTTTTTAAGTTTGATAGATGGTTTCATCCTGGTGATAATTTTGTCGAGACAATAACTGATATTGAAGTAAATAAATGGAAAAATATTTTTTTACAGATAGAAGAAATTTATAAGCGTAAGGAAGATTTTACAAGATTTAAAAGAGGCTTGCTTTGTTTTTTAAAAGGATGCAATGAATCGCAAGTGTTTTTTCGTCTCCCGTATTTTGTGCGTTCACTGGAAGCCTTAAGTATTCCTGATAAAGGCAAAACCGCAAGACAATTTAAATCGAGAGTTAGCCAATGGTGGCCAGCTAATAGCCAAAAAGGTCACTTTTCTGAGGATGCTATGATAACTTTATCAGAGATATATGATTTACGATGTGATTTTGAGCACATGCACCCTCCTAAAATTGATGACGTTAATAAACAGCTTTTGCGTTCCTATCAGTGTGAAAAAGTGGCGAGAAATGCATATTATGATATTTTGATGAATAGCAATAAACTTAAGATGTTTATAAACGACGACACCATAAAAAGATTTTGGGTGAATCAATGAAAGTAGCAATTTATCTTAGAGTAAGTACCGAAGACCAAGCCAAAGAAGGATATTCTCTTGAAGTACAAAGAGAATATCTTGAATCCTTTGCCAAATATAATAATTTCGGATTTCGAATTTAGTTGTGAAATTTGCAGGAAAGATGAATGGTATATCTTTATTTGGATGAGAGTGGAGATTTAGGGTTTGATTTTGTCAATAAGAAGCCGTCAAGATTTTTTACGGTTTGTATTGTTGTAATTAAGGGCAGGAAAAGCCGGGATAGGATAGCGAGAATGGTTAAAAGGACTTTGCGTAAAAAACTGAACCCTAAGAATAGACGTAAAAGAATGGTGCAGGAACTGAAAGCTACATCAACAACATTGAAAGTAAAGGAGTATTTTTATCACAAGGTAAAGAATGAGAAATTTTCCATTTATGCGCTTACTCTAAATAAAAAGAGAGTTTATAACCGCTTAGTTAAGGATAAATCCAGAGTGTATAATTGGATTGCAAGATTATTAACAGATGAGATTGATTTTTCTTTGGCAAATATGCGGATTGAGTTTGTTGTTGACAAATCTAAAAGCAAGCCGGAGATAATAGAATTCAACAAATATGTTAAGGCTTTTGTCGAAGGAAGAGTCGACCCGCAAATTCCATTTGTCATCAGACATGAGGATTCTAAAAAAGATCTTTGTTTAAATATGGCGGATTTATTTGCATGGGGGATATTTAGAAAGTATGAACGGCGGGATCATAGGTGGTATAATGTTTTTAAAGACAAGGTAAAATTTGATGATGTGTATCTTAAATAAAAAACGAGTGAGCCTTTCACGCGTATTTTCTTTGAGGCTTTTGCCAACCAGATGGATGGGAACACCTCAAAACGCCTGAGAAGGACTTACCACTCTTTCTAGAGTATAATATAAAGGAAATAAGTTGTCAAGAGAGAGATAAATACTCAGTAGGTATCTTGACGTGTGTTATTTTCTGCTATAATAACAAAGTATGAAGAGGCGGGTTTATGTGAAGACGTTCGGCTGAGCGTTGGTGCAAGTGCCGAGAGATGATTCTGGGAATATTGAGGAGTCTGGATGGTTAATAACAGACAGCGGGAAAATAAAAAAGAAATTGGATAAACTCGTTGTCATAGTCTGCATTATGGTATAAAAAGATTTAAAAAACCACCTCTTCGTTACAATAACGAAAGACTTGACAAAAAGACTATAATTCGTTACAATAACGAAGGAGAAAAGCAAAAATGGGTGATTTCAATAAACATCTGAAGCTGGCAAAAGAAAAATTAAAAGCCACCCTTACTGCTTACCAGAATAAACAGACGACAGTAGTGGGTGATTTAGGCATAAAGGTGGTTGAACAGTTGGTAGAGGCTGATGCTGCAGAACATGAGGAGCATTTTGGCGACCATAAGTCAAGGCATGAATATTCCAACAGGAATTTTCCTTCTGAGGTAAATAAAGCAATGCGAAAAGTGTGATTTGCATATGGTGATTTGGGTTATGACGGGATTAATGGCAGGAGGGCGAAGATTGTAATGGATAATCTCAAAATAATAATCAGATTTTTTGAAAAAAGATTTGGGGTAAAAATTTATGAAGAGGATACTTAAGAAGATAGCAAAGAAGCTTTCTGAGATAGAAGATGTAAAGGCTGTTATCCTTTACGGCAGCCTTGCCAGAGACGAATATACATCGCGTTCTGATATTGACTTGTTCATACTTACTACCAGGAGCGAGACGCAGGATTTGATATATAACAAGATAATAGAGATTGAGAATGAGACAGGAATAAATATACAGCCTACTATAAGAACTCTGAATGAATTACATAAAACGGATACAGGGCTTCTGCAGAACATTTTTCAGGAAGGAAAAATTCTGTATCTTAGAGAACCATCCGATATACCCTCCGCAATACTGCTTCAGCAGAAACCTTACCTCATTTATTCTTTTCAGATAAGCAGCCTGCCGCAGAAAGACAAGGCAAGGTTCAACAGACAACTTTATGAACAGAAAAGGAAGGAGTATAAATACAAAGGTCTGCTGCAGGAGATAGGCGGCAGAAAACTTTCATCAGGTTGTGTAATGATTCCCTATGCACATAAAGAAAGAATAGAGAAGTTTTTCAGGAAATTCAGGGTTAAATTTCAGCAGTTAAAGGTGTGGAGATAGGACCATTTTTGTCCACCCGCCGGGTGGACAAGGTTTATTTAGTAACATATCTTAGCGATTCTACGTAACGAACGGACACAGGAAAAATTATTGTTTTTTTGGTTATTTTAATAAATTACAAATGTATACTTCATGAAGTGGTTGACATTGACGACACGAGGAGGGTTAAGAAAGCGAAAAAGCTTCGAGTGTGTTTATGATTTGTTGGGGAAGAAATTACTAATTAAAAAGCAAGATGGGAAGAGGCTGGAGTTCAATCTGGTAGAAATAAAAAATATCCTTGAAAAGATTAAAGCGTCTTTTGGTGACGGATGGTTTCCGTTGGGGAACAATGTTGAGAAGTTATACAACAAAACAGAAAGAATCGGGCTTGGTGTTATTGTTTACCAACAAAAACCCAATGATACATTTCATGCTCAGGGAGCGAGTTATCTTGGATCTGTGCTTGAGAAGGTGGGCATTTTGGAGTGGAACGGGAAGTCTTACCGTATTAAATGGAGACTGCGAGATATAGACATCTCAACAGAAAATATTAAGAGAAAATTACAAAAGATAAATTATATTGAGTCTTAAGTTGAAACAGGAAGCAAAAAGTACCCCTTAAACTTTCCGGCAAAAAGATTATTGTTGAGGATTGGAAGAGATAATCAAGGAGGGCAATATGGCAGATGGGGGATTTTTAGTAAGGTTTTTAGACAAAGACGGCAAAGCAGAAGAATACCGTTGTTATGAGGTAACATTCAGTTTTGACGCATGGACTTATAAACTAAACAACGAAGAGCCGAAACATTTCCCGCCACTGACAAAGATAGAGGTTATTCCGGAAGAGGGGGAGTAGTTAAGTTTTATTTGCCAGCAAATGCTTTGGGTTATATAATATGGAATCGTATGGAATATTGTGGAATGAGAAAATTGGTTAAAGAATCCTTTAGAAAAGGTGTAAAATGGACTTGAGGGATTATTTAACAGTACCAGAAGTTGCAAAAAGAATTAATCTTACAGAAGAACGAGTGAGGGAGCTTATTAATCTTAAGCAGATTAAAGCTGTGAAAATAAAAAGGTGGTATATCCATCCGAAGGATTTGGAGGAGTTTATTAAGAGTAGGAGTAATAGATGAGGAAAGATATACCTCAAATAAACGAGATTCTTTCGAAGAGAATTAAGATTGTAAGGAGAGATATAGGAGATCTACTTTTTCATTTTACCAGAACACCTGATAAGGATATGAGTATACAAGTTGGTTATGAAGCCAAAAGCGCACTTGATGTTTTAAAAAAAATTTTAGAAGAAGGTAGATTGTTAGGTTCATCTAAATGGATAAAAGATAAGAGTAAATACATTTGCTTTACGGAAGCGCCTATTCATGAATTTGCGGCTGTATTTTCCTTAGTAAAGATGGCTGCTGATAAAAAGGAACGTCCTCGTTATGAGCCTTATGGAGTAGCTGTGAAGAAGGAGTGGTTTTATAATAAAGGAGGTCGACCAGTTATTTATGATAGTGAGGAATTATACGAGAAACTGCCGGAAGATTTAAAGTATCGTTATGTGCCATTTAATCCCCAAAAAGGAATTGATTGTACTTGGGAAAGAGAGTGGAGGATTCGATGTGATGAGTTGCTGTTAGATCCAAAGAATACCTTGATAGTTGTTCCTGACGCAGAGACGGCATTTGATATAGCCTATACTTATTCTAAAGAATATTTATCCGACGATACTACAACAGATACTAGTACATATGAAGGAGAGATGGGACAGAAAGAAAGTCAGGCAGAAGCGCAGTTACAAGTATTGATTCGTAAACCTACTTGGATGACGGTATCCTTAGACTTATTTGATATTAAAGTTGAATAATAGGTTTAGAAAAGGAGGTCCAAAATGAGAATAGAAGTTTTTGCTTTATGTGATGCAGCAACAGGAGATTTAGGAAAGCTCAGTATGCTTGGTGCGTTTGATACTATTTGGACATCAAGAATGCCTGCAATACATCCTCAATGTACAATTGCTTTAAGAATCAGATTTGAGCGAGTTGAAAAGGGAGAACATAAAGTATTGGTGCATTTTGTCAATAGCGATGGGAAGAATGTTGTTCCTCCTGCTCATGGTACTGTGACGGTAAATTTTGCCGACGAACGGATGTCTACAGTAGTAAATTTAATTTTTAATATCCAAGGACTAAAACTTGATAGATTTGGAGAATATTCAATTGATTTAGCAATCGATGGTCTACAAAAAGCGTCATTACCGCTTTTTGTAAAGGAACGTAGATAAATTGTAAGAGAAAACAGTAAATAAAATAAAATGGATGTTAAGTCTAGGCTATTTTGTAATTGTTTAAACTATAATTTTAACTAGATATAAGTGAATACGATGACAAAACAGCTTATAAAATCTAAATCCCGGATTCGTAATCACGGAGAAGTGTTTACTCCGGATTTTATAGTTGAGGATATGCTTGATTTGGTTAAATCTGAAACGGAGCGGATAGACTCGCGTTTTTTAGAGCCTGCTTGCGGGGAGGGAAATTTTCTTATAAAGATTTTGGAGAGGAAATTAGACGTTGTGGATAAAAGATATAAAAAAAATCAATTTGATTATGAAAGAAACTCTTTAATTGCTATTTCCAGCATATATGGAATAGAATTGCTTGATGATAATGTGCTGAAAGCAAGAGGAAGACTGTACGATTACTTTCTTAAAAGATATACAGAGCTATATAAAGATAAAATAAACAATTTGTTTCTGGAAAATATCAAATTTATTTTGGAGAAAAATATTATCCAAGGAGATGCTTTGACATTTAAGGATAAGGATGGGAAAGCAATAATATTTTCTGAGTGGTCTGCGGTTAACGGAACGCTTATAAAAAGAAGAGATTTTCAATTTAGGAACTTAGCGAATTTTGACTCTAAACAGCTTACTTTTAATACAATAATTGAAAAGTCTGATGATGGGAGAACGGTTTGGCTTCCTAAGCCTATTAGAGAATATCCCGCAGTTAATTTTCTAAAATTAAAAGAACAGGAAGAAAGTGTTAAATAGAAACTTAAGTTATAATCCCGATGTTCTTGACGCTTTGGCTAATTTAAGCAGTGACGAGGTTTTTACACCGCCAAAAATTGCCAATCAAGTTTTAGATTTGTTGCCTCAAGAGTTATTTAAAAATCCAAATACCACTTTTTTAGACCCTGCAAGTAAATCAGGAGTTTTTTTAAGAGAAATTGCTAAAAGGTTGATTGAAGGCTTAGAAGAGAAAATTCCGGATTTACAAAAGAGGTTAAATCACATTTTTACAAAACAATTATTCGGCATTGCTATTACTGAACTGACCGCTTTGCTTTCAAGAAGGACAGTTTATTGTTCAAAAAAAGCAAATGGAAAATATTCTGTGTGCACAGCATTTAATAATGAAAAAGGCAATATATATTTTGATAGGATTGAACATACTTGGGAGAATGGAAAGTGTAAATTTTGCGGGGCAAGCCAAGAGGTTTATGAAAGGGATGATATTTTAGAAACTCATGCTTATATATTTATTCATAAAAAACCGCAAGAGATATTAAATATATTTGGAGGTGAAAAAATGAGATTTGATGTAATTATAGGAAATCCGCCTTATCAGTTGAACGATGGGGGAGCGCAAGCAAGCGCAACTCCTATATACCATGAGTTTGTAGAGCAGGCCATAAAATTGAGTCCAAGATTTCTGACTATGATTATTCCTTCGAGGTGGTTTTCAGGGGGAAAAGGATTAGATAAGTTTAGAGAGGAAATGCTGAATGATAAAAGGATTAGGGTTCTGGTTGATTATCCATCGTCTCAGGATGTTTTCCCTGGTGTTCAAATAGAAGGTGGCGTGTGTTATTTTCTTTGGGAGAGGGATAGTAAAGGAAAATGTTTAGTAAAAACTATTAGAGGGGGCAAAGAGGATATTCTGGAGAGACATTTATTAGAGAAAGGATATGATACGTTTATTCGTTTTAATCCAGCAGTGTCAATTGTCAGAAAGGTAAGTAAATTTAAAGAGGAGAGTTTCAGTAAAATAGTAAGTTCGAGAAAACCTTTTGGTTTCGCAACGAATTTTACTGATTTTAAGGATAAAGAATTCAAAAATTCTATAAAGATTTATGCTAATAAAAGAATTGGTTTTCTGGATGAAAAATTAATTAAACAAAATCAAAGTTGGGTAAATAAATATAAAGTTTTTATAACAAAAGCTTATGGAATGGGTAACAATACTCCATATCAGGTTATAAATAAACCATTTTTAGGTGAGAAAAATACTTGTTGCACAGAAACTTATTTGGTTATTGGTCCTTTCAATTCAAAAAAAGAAGCCGAAAATGTCATTTCTTATATCAAGACAAATTTTTTTAGGTTTTTAGTTATGTTAAATAAGCCAACTCAAGATGCCACTAGTAAAGTCTATAAATTCGTTCCTTTCCAAGATTTCACCTCAGGATCAGACATAGATTGGAGCAAACCTATTTCTGAAATAGATAAACAGCTTTACAAAAAATACGGTTTAACGAAAGAGGAAATTGATTTTATTGAATCAATGATTAAACCAATGGAATAAAAATGAAAGGAATAGAACTAAAAGATTATAAAGCTCTTAAACAGCAAATAAAAAATTTGTTGATAGAAGGCCGGCAAAAAGCCTATCAATCTATTAACACGATTTTATTGCAAACTTATTGGAATATAGGGAAATATATTGTTGAATATGAGCAAAAAGGCAATGTAAAAGCCAAATATGGCGAGCAGTTATTAAAAAAGCTGTCAAAAGATTTAACTTTTGAGTTTGGAAAAGGATTTAGCAGGTCCAATCTTACTTATATGAGAAAGTTTTATCTTATGTTTCCGAAAAGTGAGACGGTGTCTCACAAATTGAGCTGGAGTCATTATTTTGAAATACTTAAAACAGATGACAGATTAGAGGCTTCTTTTTATGTTAAGCAATGTGAAAAAGAGAATTGGAGCGTCAGAGAGTTAAAAAGGCAGATTAAAAGTATGCTTTTTCACCGCCTTGCTTTAAGCAAGGATAAGAAAGGAGTAATTAAGCTGGCAAAGGCCGGCCAGGATATATCAAGGCCGAATGATATTGTGAAAGACCCTTATGTGTTTGAGTTTTTGGATATTCCCCGGCAGAATTTATATTTAGAGGGAGAGATTGAGAAAAGATTGATTGACAACCTTGAAAAATTTTTATTGGAGTTGGGAAAAGGGTTTGCGTTTGTGGGTAGGCAGTACAAGATTTCAATAGGAAACAGGCATTTTTATGTGGATTTGGTTTTTTATCACCGAATTCTAAAATGTTTTGTTCTTATTGATTTAAAAAGAGGAGAAATTGAGCATAACGATATCGGGCAAATGAATTTATATCTTAATTACTTTGCTGAAGAAGAAAATGAAAAGGATGATAATCCGCCAATCGGCATTGTTTTAGGAGCATATAAGGATAAGATCCTTGTTGAGTATTCGGTTAAAAATATATCCAATAAGCTGTTTGTAAGCAAATATCAGCTCTATTTGCCTAATAAAGAGGAACTTCAGAAAGAATTAATTAAGATTATTGAGGACGGCGAAAATGGGTGGTAAATATTTTATACAAAGGCCGAAACTTAAGCCGAAAATTTATGCTTACGAAATTCCTGATGCTGAAAATAGAAAGGGATTGCTTAAAATAGGATACACCACAAGAGATGTAAGAGAAAGGATAAAGGAACAATTGGGAACCGCCGGGCTTAATTATAGGCTTCTTTTAGAGGAAGATGCAATCAGAAATGACGGGACGACTTTTACCGATAAGGATATACACAATTGGTTAAGAAGAAATGATTTTGCAAATCCCGACGGAGAGTGGTTTGCTTGCCGGGTAAAAGACATAAAAGCTGCGATACTGGCAATAAAAAACCGGACGGAAAATATCCAAAAAAGAGTTTACGATTTTAAAATGAGGCCTGAACAAAAAGAGGCGGTTAGAAAAACGATGAGTTATTACAAAAGGTTCAAAAAAGAAGCGCTCAGAAAATCGCCGCGCTTTTTGTGGAATGCGAAGATGAGGTTTGGAAAAACCTTTGCCAGCTATCAGTTAGCTAAAAAGATGGGTTTTAAAAAAATACTTGTTTTGACATTCAAACCCGCTGTGGAAAATGCTTGGGAGGAAGATTTGCTATTGCATAAAGATTTTGAAGGTTGGCAATTCTATTCAAAAAACAACAACTTAGATTTTAAAGATTTAGACCAATCCAAACCTTTTGTTGTTTTTGGTTCTTTTCAGGATTTCTTAGGTAGAAATCCTGCCGGAGGCATAAAAGAGAAAAATAAGTGGGTACATACTACCAACTGGGATTTGGTGATTTTTGATGAATATCACTACGGGGCTTGGCGGGAAGGGGCAAAGAACCTTTTTGACAAGGAGGAGGACACGTCTAGAGAAACAGATTCTATTGCCAAATTAGCATTTGAGGAAGGAGTTGAGCAGGCTGAGAAAATAATTCCTATTAAGACGAGACATTATTTATATCTTTCCGGAACTCCGTTTAGAGCCATAGCTACGGGAGAATTTATAGAAGAGCAAATTTTTAATTGGACGTATTCAGATGAGCAGAAAGCAAAAGAGGATTGGGATGATTCCAAAGGCCCTAATCCATATTTGGAGATGCCAAAGATGATAATGATGACTTATCAGATGCCTGACAGTATCAAACATATTGCAGAGGGAGGCGAGTTTAATGAGTTTGATTTAAATGTGTTTTTCTCGGCTAAGGATAAAGATGAAAGTGGTAATAAAATACCCCTTAACAAGATAGAGTTTGTTTATAAAGATTATGTGCGGAAATGGTTGGATTTAATTAGAGGAGCTTATTTGGAAACCGCTCTTGACGAATTAAAGCTTGGGGCCAAAAAGCCTCCTTTTCCTTTTTCAGACGCAAGATTATTGCAAATATTAACTCATATTTTTTGGTTCTTGCCGTCGGTTGCTTCTTGTTATGCAATGAGAAATTTAATGATGGAAAGGCAAAATACTTTTTACCATGATTATAAAATAATTGTTGCCGCAGGAGCTCAGGCCGGAATAGGGGTAAAAGCATTAGAGCCGGTTAAGAAAGCAATGAAAAATCCTTTGGAAACTAAAACTATAACTCTTTCTACGGGAAAGCTTACAACCGGGGTAACTGTGAGGCCTTGGTCGGCAGTGTTTATGTTAAGAAATTTAAAAAGCCCGGAGACATATTTCCAGACAGCATTTAGAGCTCAATCGCCTTGGGTGGTTGATAATCCCGATGGAAAATCGCCTAATAAAAAAGAGATTCTAAAAAGAGAATGTTATATTTTTGATTTTGCACCGAATAGGGCGTTGTCTCAGATTGCAGATTACAGCTCTAAATTAAACATAAACGAAGATGACCCAGAGAAGAAAGTTGAAGAATTTATTCAATTTCTTCCCGTGCTTGCTTATGACGGAAGCTCAATGAAAGAGATTGATGCTAAAGGCGTGTTGGATATTGTTATGAGCGGTACAACTGCGACACTTCTTGCCCGCCGGTGGGAAAGCGCTTTATTAGTAAATGTCGATAACGAAACTTTGCGGAGATTGATGGCGAATGAAAAAGCTATGAAAGTTTTAATGAACATCGAAGGGTTTAGGTCGTTAAATAAAGACATTGAAACAATTATCAATAAGTCAGAATCTGTTACAGAGCTGAAAAATAAAGCAAACGAGAAAAATTTAACAAAAAAGGAGAAAAAACAATTAACTGAAGAAGAAAAAGAATATAAAAGCAAAAGAAAGCAGATACAACAAAAATTAATAAAATTTGCGACAAGAATTCCTATTTTTATGTATTTAACAGATTATAGGGAAAGGAC
>JAGGSQ010000023.1 GCA_021159015.1 Candidatus Omnitrophota bacterium
AGTCAACGAATCCTTTTGGAATTAATTTGGGTAACATTTAATGTGAGTCAATTCGACAGGAGCTTTTATACTTGACAGAAAGAAGGCTTGCCGCTATAATTCCCTAAAAAGGAGAAGTTATGTTTAATAAAAAAATAAGTTTAGTTATCGGGACGATAGCTACTATTTTTTTTCTTAATGGCTGTGCCGTAGTAATCCAGAAGGGAAGAAGGTCAGATATAGAGAAGATTGGCAAATTGAGGAGAGAGCTAGAAGATTTAAGAAGCGCTAAGTTAAGTTTGGAAAAGAAGTTGCAGCAGGAAATAGAAAGCAAACAGGTAAAGCTAAAGATGGAAGAAAGAGGACTGGTTATAACCGTTTTGGGGGAAGTGCTGTTTGATTCAGGAAAGGACGTGCTGCGCAAAGAGAGTTACCCTGTTCTGGATAAAATTGCAAAAGTCCTGAATAAAGAAGATATAAAAAACCACGATATTGGCGTAGAAGGGTATACAGACAATCAACCTATTAAGTATTCTAAATGGAAGTCCAATTGGGAACTCTCGGCTCATCGCGCCCTGAGTGTTTTGCATTATTTGGAGAAAAGAGGGGTGGATGCGGCGCGTATGCAGGCCATCGGTTATGGTGAATATCGTCCTGTAGCTTCTAATGCTACCGCAGAGGGGCGTCAGCTGAACCGGCGGGTAGAGATTGTGATTATGCCTCAGTTGCATAAAGAGGTAATAGTGTCGCCTTCGGCAGCCGAGGAGCCTCTATTGAAGTGAAAACTTATTAATTTATGAGAGCAAGAACGCCTTTAAATGGCATATTGGCAGGGATTATCGCGGTTATGATTCTGGTGATTATTTCTTTGGGTAATCAGATGAAAAAACTTAATGGTATTTATGAGAGAGAGACAGCCCAGAAGATTAAGACCGAGGAGGAATTATCCCGGGCAAAAAAACAAATAGCTCAGTTACAAAAGAGTATAGATGTTTTGAGCCAGGAAAAGGAGAGCCTGAGAAAAGAAAATGAGGCCAAAGAGAAATCAATAAAGGACCTTAATAGTCAGATAGCTTCGTTGCAGGAAGAGATAAAAAAACTCAATCGGCTTAAAGATTCTTTAGAGGAAAGTCTTAAAAATGCATTAAGTCAAGGCAGTTAGGTAAGAGTCAGCTGCTGAGGAATTGAAGGTGTGAAGAGAAGGGGCCAGGGGGCCCCTAAATTTTTCTTATGGAGGAGAGAAAAGTACGGCATCTAGCTATTATTATGGATGGGAACGGGCGTTGGGCAAAGAAGAGAGGGCGGCCGCGTTCCTTCGGCCATAAGCGAGGTATAGAGAATATAAAGAAAGTTAGCAGGATGGTTAAAGCGAAAGGAATAGAGATATTAAGCCTTTTCGCCTTCTCTACAGAAAACTGGAAGAGACCTCAACAAGAAGTAAATTTTCTTATGCGAGAATTTAAAAATTATCTGCGGCGGGAGAAAAAAGCGCTTATAAAAGAAAGGACTCACCTTAACATTATGGGTAGTAGAAGAGAATTGGACAGAGAGCTAAGAGATCTGATTGAAGAGATAGATAAAGCCACGCGGCAAAATAGTATTTTTACCCTTAATCTGGCTTTTAATTATGGAGGGCGGCGGGAGATTGTCGAGGCAGCACGCAATATTTGCCGTGATTGTCTGCAGGGTAAATTGAAAGTCCGGGATATAGACGAGGCATTATTTAAAGAACATCTTTACTCTAATTTTATACCGGATGTAGATTTGATGATTAGAACTTCGGGGGAAGAGCGGATAAGCAACTTTCTTCTCTGGCGCTTGGCTTATGCGGAGCTGTATTTTACACCGGTATACTGGCCGGATTTTTCCCAGGTACATTTAGATAAGGCGCTGGAAAATTATTATCGCCGCCAGCGACGGTTCGGAGGAGTATGATAAGCCATAATATAGATAGGAAAACTATTTCTAAAAGAATTAAAAGTTCTATCTATCTCATTATTTTTACAATTCTGGCTATAATCTTCCGGCCGATCTTTCTCGTTGTCTCTCTTTTCCTTATTCTGGAGTCGCTGTGGGAGTTTTTTGGGATGATTGAGAAAAAAGGAGCACGTCTTTTTAAACCATTCGGATTGGTGCTAGGAGCGATTATACCGGTATCGATTGCTGTCAGTTTTCCTTTGACGGCAGAATGGCAGTTTATGATTATTTTAGTTTCTTTATTTTTACTTTTCCTTTTCGAACTCACTAAGAAAAAGAATCAGGAAGTAGTACTTTCTATAGCAGCCACTCTTTTTGGAGTAATGTATATTTCTTGGTGTTTCAGCTTTACTATCAGGATAAGAAACCTGCCGCAGGGCGTTTATCTTTTGAGTTTTTTGGTGCTGGTGGTAAAAGCTCAAGATATCGGGGCTTATTTGATAGGCAACGCTTTCGGGCGGCGAGCTTTATTAAAACGAGTTAGTCCTCATAAATCGGTAGAAGGAGCTATAGGAGGAGTAGCTTCTGCTGTTATTTCGGCATTGATTTTTAGCCGTCTCTTGCCTTCTCTGTCTTTGGGGCATGCGTTGATTCTGGGATTTGTACTGTCAATCATTGGCCAGTTGGGTGATTTGTTTGAGTCTCTAATAAAAAGAGATTGCGGCGTTAAAGACTCAGGAAAAATTATTGCCGGTATGGGGGGAACGTTGGATGTTATTGATAGCCTTTTATTTGCTTCGCCGGTGTTTTATCTCTATTTGACTATGATAAGATGAAAAAGGTAAAAGTAATAATTTTAGGCTCTACGGGTACTATCGGCAGAAATACTTTATCTATCATCCGCCATCATCGTAAGATGTTTAAAGTATTAGCCCTTTCTGCTTATAGAAACGCCCGTCTTCTTAAACAGCAGATAGAAGAGTTTCGGCCAGAATATGCTGTTTTAGGAAATAGAAAAGCAGGAGAGAAGTTTCCTCCTGCCCCAAAGAAAGTTAGAATCTTAGAAGGGGAGAAGGGAATTAATAAAATAGCAAGTCTGGCCTCTGATATAACAGTGGTAGGAATAAGCGGCTTGGCTGCTCTGAAGCCTTTGGTGAATTCTCTTCTTCATGCTAAAAGAGTACTTCTGGCTAATAAAGAAGTTATTGTTGCCTGCGGGCATTTATTAAGAAGTAAGTTTACTTCTCTTTTTAATAAAATATTTCCCCTGGACAGTGAATTGTTTTCTCTCGGAGTAATCTTACGGAATATAAAGAGGGAAGAGCTGGAATGTGTTTATATAACTGCTTCGGGAGGCCCCTTGTGGGGGAAAAAACAGCAAGAGATGGACAAAGTCAGTCTGCAGGATACTCTCAGGCATCCTAATTGGAAAATGGGAAAAAAGATTAGTGTAGATTCGGCTACCCTTATGAATAAAGGATTTGAAATTATAGAAACCCAGAATATATTTGGGCTGAGCTTGGATAAAATAAAAGTACTTGTCCATCGCCAGTCTTTTATGCATGCGTTGGTGAAAATGAAGAGCGGCATTATTTTGGGGACGATGTTTCAGCCGGATATGAGGATTCCTATTGGTTATGGTTTGGGAGTATTTTCGTTTCAGGAGCCTTTTTTCAGGATTAAAAATTTTCCTTCGCAACTTAACTTTGTTTCTCCTGATCATAAAAGATTTCCTTCTTTGCCTCTTTGTCTTTGGGCCGCGAAAAAAGGCAAAAGTCTGCCCCTGGTGTTGGTTTCAGCGGATGAGGCAGCGGTAGAGTTGTATCTTCAGAAGAAAATTAAGCTAACTGCTATTTACAGTTTAGTGAGAGAAACTTTAAAGTTACATCGTCCTCGGGAAGTAAGACTTTGGGAAGATGTTTACCGCATAGATGAATGGGCAAAAAAGACAGTTTTAGAGTTGGCAGAAAGGAGATTTAGCTGATGTCTATAGTGATATTCCTTCTAGTTTTAAGCGTGTTGATTGTTTCGCACGAATTCGGCCATTTTTTGGTGGCACGCTGGCGAGGGGTGAGAGTGGAAAAATTTGCTATTGGTTTTGGGCCACCTATAATCAAGCTGAAACTTAAGGATTTGGATTTTCTCATTTGTGCTGTGCCTCTGGGGGGATATGTGAAGTTAGCCGGCGAGGCGCAGGAGGAGTTTCATAGTCGCAAGGATGAGTTTCTGGCCAAGCCTTTGAAGGACCGCGCTATGATCATTGCCGCGGGGCCAACTTTCAATTATATTTTGGCCTGGCTGGTGTTCTCTTTTGTGTTTATAGCAGGTTTTCCTTCTTATACTAACAAAATAGGCAAAGTTCTGGATAATTATCCCGCTAAAACCGCGGGCCTAAAGCCCGGAGACAGAATAATCAAAGTGAACGGAGAGAAGATAGAATTGTGGCAAGAGCTAGCTGATAAAATACACAAAGCGAAAACAGAAATAAAAGTCACTATTTTACGGCAAGGCAAGACGATAGAGCTATCTATAAAGCCTAAGCAGAAATCAGTGAAAGATTTGTTAGGACGACCTACTAGAATTTCTTTTTTGGGGATTACGCCGGCGCCTGAGTTTAAAACCGTGCCTTATCCTTTCTTCCTGTCTTTTGCTAAAGGCTTTAAGCATCTAATTCAGCTGAGTTGGCTTACTTTGCAGTCTTTATTTTATATACTTACGGGCAAGCTTTCTTTTAAAGATTCCGTCTCGGGTCCTCTGGGTATATATTATGTTACGGCTCAAGCTTCCCACATGGGTCTAGGGGTTTTATTACATCTGGTAGGGGTGTTAAGTATGAGTTTGGCTATATTTAATTTTCTCCCTATTCCTATACTGGACGGAGGCCATCTGTTTTTCTTAGGGCTGGAAAAGATAAGGGGCCGGGCACTTTCGGCTAAATCAGAAGAAGTAATAACTAAATTCGCCTTAGCTTTTTTAGTGGCTTTATTTTTGTTTGTTTCTTATAGTGATATGATAAAATTCGGCAGTAAAATTTTTGTAAAGTAATGAAAAGGAAATTTTGTACAATTGGGAAAGTAGTTTTGGGGCCGGGGTATCCCGTAGCCGTGCAGACAATGCTTAAGACGGAGTACCGCCGCGTTTCTCTTCTGACGCGAGAGATTAGAGCGATAAAAAAAGCGGGGTGTGAGATACTACGTATGGCCGTGGAGAAAAAAGAGGATAGTGAATTTGTGGGATTTGTAAAGGAAAAATCCGGCTTGCCTCTGGAAGCAGATATTCATTTTGATTGGCGACTGGCTCTTTTGGCAATTAAGGAAGGGGCAGACGGGGTCCGCCTTAATCCTATGAATATAAAAAGTATGAGGAAGGTAAGGGAAATAGCTAAACGGGCGAAAGCTAAGAATGTTTCTATTCGTGTGGGTATAAATTCGGGAGGATTTAGAAAGGCCTATAAACCGCAACAGTTGGCTCGCCTTATGGTGGAAAAAGTTACTGATTATGTAGAAGCTCTGGAAAAAGAAGAATTTTTTAACCTTATGCTTTCTTTTAAAGCGGCTGATATTCCTACTACTCTTGCTGCTAATCGTCAGGCACGCAAAATTTTTCCTTACCCCCTCCATATAGGAATTACCGCCACCGGCCCTCAGCAGGAGGGATTAATAAAAAGCAGTATAGGCTTGGGGATTCTCTTAAGGGAAGGAATCGGTGAGACTTTGAGAGTGTCTTTAAATGCTCCTGCCTGGCAGGAAGTAGAGGTAGCGAAAGTTATTTTGCAGAGTCTTGGCCAGCGGCAATTTTTGCCGGAGGTAATTTCTTGTCCTACTTGTTCCCGCTGTAAGGTTGATTTGCGCCGGGAGGTAGAGCGGTTTAAGAAAAGATTAAGGAGTTTGAGTCTTAACGGACAGGCAAAAACTCTCAAATTCGCTCTTATGGGGTGTGTAGTAAATGGGCCGGGAGAGGCTTCTCAAGCTGACTTAGGACTTGCTTTTGGCTGGCGCCAGGCGGCTGTATTTGAAAAAGGTAAAGTAATCTGCCGCTGGCCGGCTCGAGACTCAATAGAGAAGTTTTTAGTTTTAATTAAGGAGAGATATGGAGAGAAAAAAAATTAAAGAGGCTTTACGGCAGGAAGCAAGTTTACATATGGGGCAACGCGAGAGTTGGGATAGAGATACTCTTACTTCTTTTTTAGAGAAAGTTATTGATGAGTGGCAGCTTAAAAAGAAACTTGATATTTCGCCTCAGTTAAAGGAAGAAGTAATAGCAGAGTTGAGTGCTGATTTTTTAGGGTGGGGACCATTGGATAGTTTAATGCAAGATGAAGAAGTTAGTGAAATAATGGTCAACGGTCCCGGCAATGTTTATATTGAGAAAAATTCTCAGAAGGTCCGTACGGCTGTAAAATTTGACGATGAAGACCATCTGCGTTACATAATTGAGAAAATGTTGCAGCCTACAGGGCGCCGTCTCGATAGCGCTTCTCCTTATGTTGATTTTTCCCTTCCTGATGGCTCGCGCGTGAATATTATAATTCCCCCTGTGGCTTTAGGGGGGAGCTATGTGACCATACGTAAGTTTTCCCATACTATAAAAAGAATAGATGACTTGGTAAGATTAGGAACTCTGGATAAGCGGATGGCAGAATTTTTGGTCGGTTGTGTCCAGGGGGGAATAAATATATTGTTCTCAGGAGCTACAGGTGTTGGTAAGACTACCACCTTAGAAGTTTTATCTTCTTATATATCGGATAAGGAGAGGATTGTGGTAATCGAAGATGCCCCCGAACTAAAAATTGACAAGGATGATGTAGTAAGGCTGGTAGTGCGGCCATCTAATTTAGAAGGAAAAGGAGGGATATCAATCCGCGACCTATTTACGAATAGCTTGCGTATGCGTCCTAAAAGAGTTATCTTAGGAGAGCTCCGGGGGAAAGAAGCGTTGGATTATTTGCAGGCTTTAAATAGCGGGCATCGCGGCTCCTTAGCAGTTATCCATGCCTCTTCTGCTTATGATGCTGTAGGAAGACTGGAGGTGCTGGCACTTTATGCGGGACTTAATCTGCCTGCCTGGGCAATAAGAAAGCAGATAGCTTCAGGATTAGAATTGGTGGTTCAGCAAGAGCAGATGCCTGACGGCTCACGCAAAATAGTTGAGATTAGCGAAATAAGAGATATAGAGGATAATCTTAATTTAGATATAAGGAGTCTTTTTCGCTTTCAGATTGAAGGGTATACCTCAGAAGGAAAAATAGAAGGAAGATTTGTAGCCACAGGGGAGGTTCCTCATTTTTACAAAAAACTTATTCAGCAAGGTATTAGCTTAAGTGAGAGAATATTTCAGGAGGAATAATGCTTTTTTCTAAATTGTTTCTTTATACCTTACGTCAGGCTCCTAAAGAAGCAGAGGTGATTTCTCACCAGCTCTCTCTGCGGGCAGGACTACTTAATTCTTTAGCCAGCGGTGTGTTTTCTTATCTGCCGCTGGGTTTGCGGGTATTGAGGAAAATAGAGAGCATTATCCGCAGGCATATGAATGAGCTGGGAGGGCAAGAAGTCCTCCTGCCGGCTTTGCAGCCTTTGAGTCTGTGGCAGAAAACGGGGCGCGATGAGATACTGGGGGAGACGATGATAAGATTCAAAGACCGGCGCGGGCGCGAGATGGTCTTAGGCCCCACTCATGAAGAAGTTATTACAGATTTAGTAGCTAAATATGTAAACTCCTACAAGCAGCTGCCGCTTTTGCTTTATCAAATTCAAACTAAGTTCCGTGACGAGATAAGGCCGAGATTTGGAGTAATCCGCAGCTGCGAGTTTATAATGAAAGATGCTTATAGCTTTGATGCTACTGCGGAGGGCTTAGATAAAGTATATAACGGGATTTACTCTGCCTATCTTAGTATCTTTTCAGAGTGTGGCCTGCAAATTGTAGATATGGAAGCAGATACGGGATTTATTGGCGGCAGTGCTTCGGCAGAATTCTTAGCCGTGGCTGAAGCAGGGGAGGATATTGTGTATTTTTGTCCTGATTGTAGTAAGTATTCTCGTAGTGAGAGCTGTCCTTCTTGTAAAAAGAGCGGCCTTTCTCCTATAAAGACTATGGAAGTGGGTCATATATTTAAGCTGGGGACTAAATATAGCCAGTCGCTTAAGGCCTACTTTTTAGACGAGAAGGGTAAGAACAGGCCTTTGGAGATGGGATGTTATGGGATAGGAGTTAGCCGCATTATTGCGGCTATTATCGAGGCACATCATGATGAGAAGGGAATAGTATGGCCAGAAAAGGTAAGTCCTTTTACTTTGGAAATTCTTCCTCTGGGAGGAGAAGATTCCAGTTTAGTGCAGTTTGCTTTTGAGCTTTATCATCAGTTGCAACAGAAAGGATATGAAGTGCTTTTGGATGAGCGCAAAGAGAGTGCTGGCGTGAAATTCAACGATGCTTTGTTACTAGGCCTGCCTTATGTAGTAGTAGTGGGCAAGAATTCGTTCGGGCGGGGTGAAGTAGAGATATATCAAAGGAGAGATAACCGCAAGATAACTTTAAGTAAAGATAAAATTATAGAATGGTTAGAAGATAAAATTTCTTATTTATGAATTTACAAGAGCAGAAAGAACAATTGAGAGAGAAATTATTTCCGTTAATCGAAAGAGAAGGCTACGTTGTTTTCGGCTTTAATCTTTTTTATGCGGCGGGAGGGCTTAATTTAAAGATATTAGTTGATTTTAAGGAAGGAGGCATAAGTTTAGAAGAATGTGCTAGCCTTAATCGAAAAATATACCTTTATTTAGAAGAGAATAATCTGTTAAAAGAAGAGTATAATCTGGAGGTTTCTTCGCCCGGCATTATGAAAAAGTATACTCACCCGCGCGACTTGATAAGAGTGAAAGGGCGCCAGATTTGGGTAAAAGTGGAAGGAGAGGGAGAAATTAAAGAATACCAAGGACGCTGTCTGGGAGTTGAGGATAATTCTATATTAAAGTTAGAGGCAGACAGGACCCAGCTGCGCATTCCTCTTGATTCGATACGAGAGGCGAAAGAAAAGATATAATTTCCTAGGAGGTTGGAATGAGCAAAGAACTACTGGCAATCTTGGAACAGATAGAAAGAGATAAAGGTATTAAATGCGAGAAACTTATGGAAACAATTGAACAGGCTTTGACGGTCGCGGCTAAGAAAATTGGGCGGATTATTAATCCTGAGGCAGAAGTGAAAGTGGAAATTGATATAAAGACGGGTAAGATCCGCACCTTTATTGGCAAAGAAGAAATTTCTTCTGACCGCTTAGGGCGTATTGCGGCTCAGACAGCGCGTCAGGTTATTATCCAGAAGATAAGAGAGGCAGAGAAGGAAGTAGTATACAATGATTTTAAAGATAAAGTAGGGTCTTTAGTGAGTGGTTCTGTTTACCGTATAGAGAAAAAGGGAGTGGTATTAGACCTTTTGGGCAAAACAGAGGCATTTATTCCGCGGGGAGAGCTCTCGCCTCTAGACAGGTTTCGTTTAGGGGAAAGAGTGAAGGCTTATTGTTTAGAAGTGAGAGAAGACAGAAAGCCGCAGGTTATAGCTTCGCGGCGTACCACCGCTTTTGTCAAGAAGCTGTTTGAGCTGGAAGTGCCAGAGATTTATGATGGGATTGTAGAGATAAGAAGTATATCACGTGATGCGGGCGACCGGACAAAGATTGCGGTTTATTCTAAAGATGACAAAGTTGATTGTGTAGGTGCTTGCGTAGGTATAAAGGGGACAAGAGTAAAAAATATTGTAGAGGAATTGCGGGGAGAAAAGATAGATATAGTTAGATACTCCGAGGACCTCGCCAGTTTTATCAAAGCAGCTCTCCTTCCGGCTCAGATAGCGAGGATTAATATCAACAAGGATAAAACGCGTGCCTTAGTAGTAGTAAACTCCGACCAGCTTTCTTTAGCCATTGGGCGGTATGGTCAGAATGTACGTTTAGCTTCCCGCCTGTGCGGAATTGAGCTGGATGTTCGCTCTGAAGAACAATTAAAAGAAGATAGACAGAAGTTGGCCAAACTTAAGGGAGTAGGTAAGGGGATAATAAATGTTTTGATATCTTCCGGGTATGACAGCCTTAAAAATATAGCTACGGCGGAAGAGAAAGATTTAGCGTTGTTAAAAGGCATCGGGAAAAAGAAAGCTCGCGCTATTATAGAAGCCGCCAGAGAGGCTTTAAGGAAGGAAGAGGAGAACCGATGAGAGTTTATGAACTGGCAAAACAATTAGGAATTCCGGCTAAAGAATTAGCAGAAAGGATCAAGCTATTGGGGATTAAAATTAAGAGTCATATGTCCAGCTTGGATGCAGATACCGCAGAGCTCGTAAGGCAGGAGCTGGAAGAGGAGAAGGAAAAAGCCATAGCTCAGAATGTAATTGAGGTAGATTTTCCCCTCACGGTAAGAGAACTCGCCGTAAAGTTAGGTCGTAGGCCTTCTGAGATTGTTCAGATTTTGATGAGACAAGGCAAGATGCTTAATCTTAATCAGACTCTAGAGAAAGAACTCGCCGTGAAAATAGCTTACGATTACGGATTTACCCTTAGAGAGAAACCTAAGTTAGAAACAGTTTATGCCACAGCGGAAAAAGATTCTTCTTCTCTTTCCCCCCGCCCTCCCGTAGTTACAATTATGGGGCATATAGACCACGGCAAAACTTCTTTGCTTGATTATATAAGAAAGTCTAATATCACAGAGAGCGAGTCCGGCGGCATTACGCAGCATATTGGTGCTTATCAGATAGAGTTAGAGGGAGGAAAAAAAATTACTTTTATTGATACCCCGGGGCATGAGACTTTTACCGCCATGCGGGCCAGAGGCGCCAATATAACCGATATTGTAATATTAGTAGTAGCGGCTGACGATGGCGTAAAACCTCAGACCGTTGAAGCTATAAACCACGCTCAGGCAGCAAAAGTACCCATAATTGTGGCTATAAACAAAATTGACAAAAATCCTCAGGGCGTAGATATGGTAAAGCAGCAGTTGTCAAAATTAGGCCTGCAGCCGGAAGACTGGGGCGGAAAAACGATTATGGTTTCTGTTTCGGCCAAAACCGGCAGTGGGATTAAGGAACTTTTGGAGATGATACTGCTGGAAGCAGAAATGCTGGAGTTGAAAGCAAATTACCAGCGTCCGGCCTTGGGAATAGTATTAGAATCAAAGGTAAGTTCTGGTTTAGGAGTGGTTACTTCTGTGTTTGTGCAGGAGGGGATTTTACATCGCGGCGATGTTGTTGTTTGCGGCTTGCATTACGGGCGAATTCGCAATATGTATGATGACCGCAAAAGGGCGCTGAAGGAAGCTTCCCCTTCTTCGGCAGTAGAGATAATTGGCCTGAACGGAGTAGTTTCGGCGGGCGATAAGTTTTTTGTGGTTCCCAATGAGAAAACAGCCAGGAAGATTATAGAAGAAAGAAAAGCAGAAAGTAAAATAAGGCAACCACAATCTGCAGGAGGAAATCTTTCTTCTCTATGGGGGGAGAAAGAACAAAAAGAGTTCAGGATAATTATTAAAGCCGATACCTATGGAACTCTGGAAGCCATTGAATCATTAATCAAATCTATAAAGTTGGAAGAAGTAAATATTCAAGTTCTTCATAAAGGAGTAGGCTCCGTTAACAATTCTGATATTGCTTTGGCGGAGGCTTCGCAGGCTTTTGTGGTAGCTTTTCGGGTATCAATAGAATCTAAAGCCAGAGAACTAGCTAAGCAGAAAAAGATTCAGATAAAACGTTATCAGGTTATCTATGAGGTTACCACAGATATCAAAGCGGCTTTGGAAGGAATGCTGGAGCCAGAAGTCAAAGTGGTAAATTTGGGTAGGGCAGTAGTAAAGAAGATGTTTAATCTCTCCAAAGTAGGAACGGTAGCAGGGTGTATAGTAGAAAGAGGAAAGGTAGTACGAGGTGCTTATTGTCGTGTTATAAGAGGAGAGAAAATAATAGCAAATAAATCCAAAATTGTTTCTCTTAAGAGATTTAAAGATGATGTACGCGAGGTAATACAGGGGATTGAGTGTGGTATAGTAGTGAGTTTTTCTGCGGTTAAAGAGGGAGATGTGTTGGAAGTTTTTGAGGAAGAAATAAGTGCTCGCCGTATAAATATATAGTTTTAATATGAAGAAAAAAGTCAGGGTTCTCAGTGGTATGCGTCCTACAGGACGGCTTCATTTAGGTCATTTAAGCGGCGTCTTAAGTGAATGGCTTAGGCTGCAGGAGGAGTGTCAGTGTTTTTTTATGGTAGCGGATTTACACGCGCTAATGAGCGAATACAAAAATAGTTCTTCTCTAAAAGAAATTATCTATGATAATCTGGCCGATTGGCTGAGTTGGGGGATTAGTCCTGAGAAAGCAGTAGTCTTTGTACAGTCTGATGTACCCGAGCACATGGAGTTGTTTATAACCCTTTCTTTGATTACACCTCTGGGCTGGCTTTACCGTTGCCCCAGCTTCAAGGAGCAAATGCAGCAGCTTAGGTCTAAAGAAATTAACACTTATGCTTTTTTGGGATATCCTCTTCTACAGACGGCTGATATTATTATCTACAAAGCCGAGAAAGTTCCTGTGGGGCAGGACCAATTGCCGCATTTAGAACTAGCACGAGAAGTAGTAAGGAGATTTCATACTCTTTATGGCTGTAATATTTTTCCCCAGCCGCAGCCAATTGTCAGCAAAGCTCCTAAGCTTTTAGGGGTAGATGGAAGAAAAATGAGCAATAGTTATAATAACTGTATATATTTGTCTGAAGACGATGCGGGAATAAGGGAGAAAATAGAACAGATGGTCACTGATCCTCAAAGAATACACAAAACAGATATGGGCCATCCAGAAGTATGCAGCGTTTTTAATTATTATAGCGTGTTTTTCCCTCAGAAGAGGCAAGAGGTAGAGGAGTGGTGTCGAAATGCAGCAAGAGGCTGCAGGGAGTGTAAAAGGATTCTGGCAGAGCTTTTCCAGGAGAAATTTTTCCAGGTGAGAAAACTTAAGGCCAGACTCTTAAAAGAAAAGGCTTATTTAGAAGATATTTTGTCTAAAGGTTCTGCCCGCGCCAGGAAAGTAGCCGCGGAAACTATGCAGGAAGTAAATAAGATATTAGGCTATAAGCTATGAGGATAAATTTGGAATTATTTGAAGGGCCTTTAGATTTACTTTTGTATTTGATTAAGAAGAACCATATAAATATCTATGATATTCCTATTGCGACAGTTTTAGAGCAATATTTGCAATATTTGGATTTTATGAAGATGTTTGATATCAATATTGTGTCTGAATATATGGTGTTGGCAGCTCAGCTTATTGAGATAAAATCGAGAATGCTTCTGCCTCAACCGCAGCCTGAGGGAGAAGAGGAAGTAGAAGATCCCCGCCAGGAATTAGCAGAGAGACTTATGGAATATAAAAAATACAAGGAAGTGGCTGGTCTTTTGAAAGAGAAAGAAAGTGAGAGAATGAAATATATTCGCCGCAAAGACGGCCTGGCTGATTTTAAGCCGGAGGAGAGATATTTTGAGGCGAGTATTTTTGATTTGATAACCGCTTTCAAAAATGCCCTCAAAGATGTGCCGCGGGAACTTTTCTATGAAGTTATAAAAGACGAGTTTACAGTAGAAGAGAAAATTCACGATATTTTACATATGTTGCTTAATAAACCACGTATTTTACTAAACAGCCTTTTTGCTGTAGCACGCAATAAGCTGGAGATAGTGGCTACTTTCTTAGCTATTTTGGAGTTAATTAAGATAAAAGAAATTCAAGTATTGCAGACAAAATTGTTCGGAGAAATCATTATAGCCAGATACACGATAAATGCCTAAAGAGGAAAGAGAGAAAAAGCTGGAAAGATTAGTAGGAGGGGGAGTTACAGAGGAAGAGTATGTGTTAGGTCTTTCTCTGCGGCCTAAGGCTCTGGCTGAATTTATTGGCCAAAAAGACTCTCTTACTTCTTTGTCCATTGCCATTGAGGCAGCTAAGAAACGCAAAGAAGCCCTGGAGCATATTCTTCTTTCGGGGCCACCCGGGCTGGGAAAGACTTCTTTGGCTCACTGTATAGCTAAAGAACTTTCGGCGCGCATAATTGCCACTTCGGGTCCGGCTATCGAGAGAGCGGGGGATTTAATAGGCATCCTTACTAATTTAGATAAAGGAGATATATTATTTATTGACGAGATACATCGTATCTCTAAAGTAGTGGAAGAATTTCTTTATCCGGCCATGGAGAATTTTCAGATAGATTTTGTGATTGATAAAGGCCCCTTTGCTAAAACGGTAAAGTTTAACCTTAAGCCTTTCACTCTTATCGGTGCTACGACACGGGAAGGAATGTTGAGTGAGCCTTTACGCAGTCGCTTTGGGATATTTTTGCGTTTTGATTTTTATACGCAGGATGAGATATGTGAGGTTATAAGGCGCTCGGCCAAAATATTGGGTATTGAGATAGAGCCAGCGGCAGTGGTGGAAATTGCCTGCCGTGGTCGTGGTACGCCACGGCTGGCCAACCGGCTTCTGCGCCGCGTGCGCGATTATTCCCAGGTAAAAGGAGACGGTAAAATTACTGCTATTAATGTGAAGAAGGCTTTGAGTTTTCTTAAAATAGACGAAAAGGGCTTGGATGAATTTGACCGGCGGTATCTGAAAGTGTTAATTGAGTTTTACCAGGGCGGTCCCAGTGGCATTGAAGCAATTGCGGCTAATATGGGAGAGAGTGCGGATACATTGATGGATGTAGTAGAACCCTATTTGATGAAACTGGGGTTTATTAAGAGGAGCCTCAGAGGTCGCGTAGCATTGAAGCCGGCTTACGAACACTTAGGCCTTAAATATAAAGAACCCGTGTGAGATGTGGAGCTATCTGGGAAAGTGGTTGATGAGCATAGGGGTAATAATTGTTTTAGCAGGGTTAATATTGATAATCATGGGAAAGATTAATTTTCAGCCGGGGCATTTTCCTCTGGATATCTATATAAGAAAAAAGAATTTCGTTTTTTATTTTCCCCTGGGCCTTTCTTTAATTATAAGCGTAGTCTTGACTCTTCTTCTTTCTTTTTTTTATAAAAAGTAACCATTATGTATTTAGAGGAGCTAAGTTATGAACTGCCTTCTTCCTTTATTGCTCAGATCCCTGCGGCTCGGAGAGATACTTGTCGTCTTCTGGTGCTCAAGAGGAAAACAGCTGAAGTCATTCATGCTCAATTCTCTGAAATAGGAAAATATTTATCTCCTCCTCAGGAATACCTGTTAGTTCTTAACGATAGCCGCGTATTTAAAGCGCGTCTTTTTGCTCAGACAGATAAGGGGAAGCTGGAGGTATTTATAGTAGAGAAAGTTGGCTCGAGAAGATTTGAAGCTTTACTACGTCCGCAGCGGCGCATAAGGAATAATTTAATATTAGTTTTTAGAGACGGTACCAGAGCCAAAGTAGTTAATTCTACAAACAATCTGATTGAGTTTGAAAAAGAGATGGGCTGGGAAGATTTTGAAAGAGTAGGCACTATGCCTCTGCCTCCTTATATAAAAAGAGAAGTGGACAAAAACGATGAGGTATGTTATCAGACAGTTTATAGTAAGAAGCCGGGCTCTTTAGCTGCTTCTACGGCGGGCTTGCATTTTAGTCCTTCCTTGCTGAGAAATCTAAGAGAAGAAGGTCTGGAGACAGTTTTTCTTACGCTTCATATAAGTTATGGCACTTTTCGTCCTATAAGGAGCGAGATTTTAGAGAAGCATCCTATGCTGGCAGAATATTTTTATCTTTCTCCTCTGGCGGCAGAGAAGATAAATGAGGCGCGCCGTAGAGGGAAAAGAGTAGTGGCCGTAGGCACCTCGGCGGTGAGGGCATTAGAGAGCAGTGTAGATTTTTCAGGGAAAGTAGTTCCTTTTGAAGGTTTTACGGAATTATTTATCTATCCCGGTTATAAGTTTAAGGTTGTGGAGGGAATGGTAACTAATTTCCATCTTCCTTGCAGTACTCCTCTGGCGTTAGTCTCCGCCCTGGCAGGCAGGAAGATAATTTTGTCCGCCTATCAGGAAGCAATAAAAGCAGATTATCGTTTTTATTCTTACGGAGACGCTATGCTTATATTATGAAAAGGGTAGAGTTTTCTTTTGTTTATCAGGATAAAAATTCTTCGGCACGTTTAGGCCGGTTGAAAAGAGGTAACTACGAAATAGAGACACCATCTTTTTTTCCTGTAGCTACGCAGGCAACGGTAAAGTCTCTTTCGCCGCAGGAGTTATCCGAATGCGGCGTAGAAGGGATTCTTACCAATGCTTACCATTTATATTTAAGGCCAGGGGTTGATATTATCCGCCATCTAGGGGGTATACATAAGTTTATGCATTATTTTGGGTTGATTATTACGGATAGCGGCGGATATCAAATTTTTAGCCTGGAGGGTCTGCGCCGCTCAGAAGATGGAGGGGTAAGTTTTACTTCGCACATTGACGGCAGTTTGCATTTTCTTACCCCCGAAAAAGTTATAGAGATTCAAGAGGCAATTGATTCGGATATATGGGTACATCTAGATGAATGCTTGAAATATCCGGTTTTATTTTCCCGGGCCAGGAGCTCTTTACAACGCACTCTAGAATGGGCCAGGCGCTCCTGGAGCAAGTTTCAAAGACTAAAAGAAACTAAACAGATGGGGCAAATGCTTTTGGGCGTAATTCAAGGGGCGACTTATCCGGATTTGAGAAAACAGGCTGTGGAAGAAATGCTTAAAATTGGCTTTAGGCATTTTTCTTTGGGAGGATTAAGTGTTGGCGAGCCTTTCGATTTAAGGTATAATATTGTCTCTAAGACAATTGCTGAGCTTCCTTCTAGCTCTTTGAGATATTTGATGGGAGTGGGAAAACCCGCAGATATTCTAGAGGCGGTAGAATGTGGCATTGACCTTTTTGATTGTATTCTTCCTACCCGGCTAGGCAGAAGTGGCACCGCTTTTACTTCGAAGGGGCGGCTTATAATCAGAGACGCGCGTTTCAGGAGAGATGAATCTCCTGTAGATAGAAACTGCAGCTGTTTTGTCTGCCAAAATTTCTCCCGTGCTTATTTGCGCCATCTCATTAATGCCCAAGAGATCCTGGCCGCTCGCCTTTTGAGCTATCACAATGTCTTCTGGTACGAGAACTTTATGAGTAATATGAGAGAAGCTATAAAGAACGACAGTTTCATAAAATTTAAGAAAGAATTCTTAGACGAATACCATAATCAAGTATGAGATATACTATAAACATTCTTACGATTTTTCCTCAGGCTTTTGATTCGGTATTTTCTCAGTCTATAATTAGAATCGCTCAAGAGAAAAATTTGTTAAAAATTAATTTTTACAACCTGCGTGACTATACTCGTAACAAGCACCGTAAGGTAGATGCTCCTAGTTATGGAGGTGGCGGGGGGATGGTAATGCAGATAGAACCGGTATATAGGACGCTGGCTAAAGTCAAAAGAGATTTTTCCTCTAGAAAGCTGTATGTTATATTATTGAGTCCACAAGGTAAGCCTCTTACCCAGAGTTTGGCACGGCGGCTCCTGCGTCATAAAAATCTTGTTTTAATTTGCGGACACTACGAAGGTATAGATGAAAGGGTGAGAAAATATCTGGTTGATGAAGAAGTTTCCATAGGGGATTATATTTTGAGTGGAGGAGAAATAGCGGCGATGGTTTTAGTGGATGTTCTGGCGCGTTTAATCCCCGGGGTAGTGGGGAAGAAAAGTTCAGTAGAAAACGAAAGTTTTGAGAAAGGACTGCTTGACTGGCCTCATTATACACGGCCTCAAAGATTTAAGAACTGGCGGGTACCACAAGTACTCCTTTCTGGTAATCACAAAAAGATTTCTGAATGGAGAAAAGGGCAGGCTTTAGGGAAGACAAAAAGGTTAAGGAAAGACTTACTGAGAACTTAATTTTACTAATTTTGTAATTTAAAAGGGAGGTTATGATGACATCTAAGCTGGAGATGATTGAGAAGGAGATGCAAGCTAAACTAAAAAAAGACTTTCCCCCTTTCCGTGTAGGGGATACATTGAGAGTTACTTATAGTACTAAAGAGAAGGATGGCAAAGAGAGGAGACATAGTGTAGAGGGAATAGTAATTAAAAAACAAAATTCTTTTCACCGTAGCTCTTTTACTATCCGCAGAATATCTTATGGCGAAAATATGGAGATAACTTTTCCTTTCTTTTCACCGTTAGTAGTAAAAATTGAAGTTGTCCAGCCGGCAAAACGAAAGCCGCGGCGGGCAAAACTTTATTATTTGAGAAAAAGAATTGGTAAGAAAGCCAGTACAGTTTAATTTGTGCTTAGAACGGCGGCAGCTGTCTTACAGGAGAAAATTTAAGTATATTATAGGAATAGACGAGGCTGGCCGCGGGCCTTTGGCAGGACCGGTCGTAGCAGCTTGTGCAGGGCTTAGGACAAATATAGAAGGAATTAGTGATTCTAAGAAAATAGCTTCGCAGCGGCGGGAGAAGATGTTTGTCAAAATAAAAGAGAACGCTTTTTTTTCTTTTGGTTTAGTAGGAGAGAAAATAATAGATAAATTGAATATATATCAGGCGACGGTTTTAGCTTTTAGAAAAGCAATAGAAAGGTTGTTCTTTAGATATCCTCTCTTAAAAACTCAGGAAGTTTTTTTCATTATAGATGGCAGCTTTGTTGATTTAGGGACAGAGGTGAATTATATATGTCTGCCGCGGGCTGATGCTATAGTGCAAACGGTTGCTGCTGCTTCTATTCTGGCCAAAGTATTAAGGGACCGGATTATGTGTAGTTACGGGCGTATATTTCCTCTTTGGAACTTTGCGCAGCACAAAGGCTATCCTACGTCTCAGCATCGCCAGATTATTAAAGAGTATGGCTTATCGCCCATTCATCGTCTTAGTTTCCGGAATAGCTATGAGTCGTCTTAAAGGAGAATATTTTGAGGACTTAGCAGTTGATTATCTGAGACTGAAAGGCTTTAAGATATTGGCACGAAATTATCGTAGGCGCGGGGGAGAAATAGATATAATAGCTCAAAGAAAGCGGCGGATATATTTTTTGGAAGTCAAAGCGCGAAAGTCCTCTGCTTACTATTCTGGCTATGAGGCAGTGGATAAAAGCAAATGGAAAAGAATCGAAAGATTAGCCGCAATATATGCTCAAGACAAAGGGGGTCTTGATTTTGATTATGGGGTAATTTCTCTTGCTTACGGGAATAATTGGATAGAGTTTATGTTTATGATAAAGAATTAACTCTATGTTGATTAATGCTTCTTTGAGAGAATATGTCTCTAAACTAGCAGCCCACTCTGCTTATCCTGGAGGGGGCAGCGCTGATGATTTGGTTTTGACTTTGGGGATAGCTCTTTTGCAGATGTCCTTAAGTTTTAGCAGTAATAAGAGGGCATATTTTTACCAGCGGCGTCTGAAGGTATTGCAAAAAAAAGCCGAAATATTAATTGATAAAGATGCCGATAATTTCAAAACTTATTTGCGCGCGGCTGATAAAAAAGAAAATATAGTATTGTTATGGAAGGTTTCGGAAGAAACAGCTGCTTTATCTGTAGAGGTGTTAAGGGTTGGCTTTCGCCTGGAGAGGTTTATTAAGGATAATTTGGTAAGTGACCTTTTAATTGGAATAAGTTTTGCTCTAGCTTCTTTAGATGCTTCTCTTGCTAATCTTAAAATAAACTATTGCCTGTTGAGGAAAAAAAGATATTTGGCTACCCTTAGGAAGTATAAAGTTTTACTTAGGAATTATAGAAAGAAAAAAGAAACACTGGAGAGGAGAAGGCTAAATGATTGTGGATGGTAAGGCGCTTGCGGCATCTATATTAGAGAGACTAAGAAGAAAAATAAAATATTACAGTAGCTCAGGAGATAAAATTAAGTTAGTTTCGTTGAATTTTAAGGGCTCCTCCGCTTATCTTTTATATCAAAGGTCTCAAAGGAAGACAGCGGATTATTTAGGAGTTGATTTCCAAACTTTCCATTATCGAAATCTTACCGGTAAAAAAGTAGGTAAAATCGTTGAAGAATTGAATGATAACTCGCATGTTCACGGAATAGTTATAGAGCTGCCGCTCCCCCCTAAAATTAAGTTTGAGCTTATTTCTGATTTACTTGATTACCGCAAAGATGTGGAAGGAGCTTCAGTAGTAAATCAAGGGTTGCTTTCTTTAGGTAGGCCATTTCTGGTTTCACCTACTGCCTTAGCTTGCTTTCATATTCTTAAAACACTATCTCCTCAGCTCTACGGAAAGAATGTTACTATTGTGGGGGCGTCGAGCCTGGTAGGTAAGCCTTTAGCTCAGCTGTTGCTTAAAGAGATGGCCACCGTATCTGTAACTCATATAGCTACGTTTAAGAGCGGCAATCTGTCAAGGTACACACGCCAGGCAGATATATTAATTTCTGCCGCGGGCAAGCAAGAGCTAATAACAAAAGATATGGTGAAGAAGGGCGCAGTGGTTTTAGATGTGGGGATAAATCATAAAAGGGGTAGGATTGTAGGAGACGTATCAGAAGAAGTAAGGAGAAAATGCCGTTACATTACTCCTGTGCCGGGTGGAGTGGGGCCTGTTACTACGGCTTTTCTTTTTTCTAATCTCCTTAAGGCTTTTTTAAATCAGAAAGGAATATCTAATGTTAAGAGATAAAATTGAGAAGGGAGAATTTGTTTTTACTTTGGAAGTATCCCCCCCGCGAGGAGTCAATATAGAAAAAGCTATTCAGCCCCTTAATAGTTTAAAAGATAAATTTGACGCTTTTAATGTTACGGATTGCCCGGGAGCAAAACTTAGACTCTCTTCTTTAGCTATGAGTTATTTTTTGAAACAGAGAGGATTTGAAGCGGTAATGCAGATTACGGCGCGCGACCGGAATAGCCTGGCGCTTCAAGCAGATTTATTGGCTGCTAGCGCTTATGGCATAGAAAATGTGTTGGCTTTAACGGGAGACCCGCCTTTTGTAGGAAGGAATACCAAAGCCAAGGCAGTCTTTGAAATTGATGCTATAGGGATATTAGAGATTATGCAAAATCTCAATCAAGGTTGTAGCTGGGAAGGGGAAGAGATTAAAGGGAGCACCAATTTTTTTGCCGCCGCGGCGGTAAATCCGGGAGCAGTGAGGCTGGATAAAGAGATAGAGAGAATGAAGAAGAAAATAGATAAGGGAGCAAAGTTTTTTTACACCCAGGCAGTGTTTGATATAGAAAACTTTAAAAGATTTATGGATAAAATTAGTAGGATCAAAATACCTCTTATTGCAGGCATAATAGTTTTGCGTTCGGAAAGGATGGCTAAATTTATAAACGATAATATTCCGGGCATAAATATTCCTCCTTCTATCTTAAGTTTAATCGAAGAGAGTTCTGACAAGAGGAGGGCTTCTTTAGCTATTGCCGAAGATATTGTTAATAAGATTAAAGATATGGTGCAGGGAGTTCATATTATGCCTATTGGATACAATTCGGTAGTGGAAGAATTAATAGAAAGAGTAAGATAGTGAAGATAGGGATTATCGGCGGGGGAATTGCCGGATTTAGTTGTGCGCGAAAACTTAAAGAAAAGATATCTAATTGCCAGATTACAGTTATAGATAAACGTCGCGAACCTTTTAAGAAATATCTTCTTTCGCGTTGGCTGATAAATAAGGCTAAAGATAGCGATTTTTTTATTAACTGGCAGAGTATAAACTCAGGAGTAGAATTTATTTCCAGTCGTGTAGAAAAGATTAATTTAGATAGAAGAAGTGTGTATCTTAAAGAAGGAGGGGTTCAGGTTTTTGACAAAATTGTTCTCGCTACAGGTCTAGAAGCAGAGAGGTTAGACTTTAAGGGAGCGCGGAAAAAGGGGGTATATTATCTTGCTAATTATCTAGCTGTACGGGAGTTAAAAGAGACTATAAGAAGAGCCAGACATATACTTGTTTATACTTCTTCTATTTCTATGTTTGGTTTAGAGCTAGTTTCTTTTTTGACAAGATTAGAGGGGAAGATTATTAATTTGGTCTATAATCAAACTCTGAGTTTTATCTATGATAAAGAGAGCCTGTCTTTGAGAGAATATCTCTCCTTGAAGAACATAGGCTTGTATGCTCATACAAAAATTGAGGAAGTACTGGGTGAAGGCAGGATAAAGGCAGCTAGACTTAGTTCTAATAAAATTCTGGCCTCAGACATTCTTCTTATTGATTCTTTCCTTAAGCCTTCTCTTATAGAGATAGCCCCTTTTTCCTCAGCAGAAAAAGAAGGGGGCTTGAAAGATATTCTTCCTGGGTATAGAAAAGTATTTTTTGTCTGTGGCGATGTAAATAGTGTTAAAGAAAGAGGGATTAACTTTTTCTTCCTCAACCGCTTGCGGGCACAAAGGGATGCTTCAGAATTGGCGGGCGCACTTTGCCGCTAAGGGAGGGAGCATAACTTGACAATAGTTTGGTTGTATTTTAAGATAAAGTGAGGAATATATAATTTTTGAGAAAAAAGGAGAGGGTATGGAGAAGGAAGAAAGAGGTAAGGAAATACAGGTAGTTATTTTTAAGCTAGGAGAGGAAGAATTTGGCGGAGATATATTTCAGATAAGAGAGATCATCAGAGTGCCTGAGATTACCCCTGTTCCCCAGGCACCAGATTTTGTGGAGGGTATGATAAACCTGCGTGGCCAGGTATTAGCAGTAATAGATTTGGCGAAGCGCTTCGGTATGAAAGGAGAAAGGGAGCAGAGCAAGGATTCACGGATAATTGTCGTAGAATTGGATGATAATCTTTTAGGCATGATTGTGGATGCGGTGCCAGAGGTATTAAGAGTGCCAGAGGACAAAATAGAATCTACTCCAGAGGCAATTACCAGTTGGGTCCACCGCGATTTTATAAGAGGAATAGCCAATCTGGAGGGAAGACTTATCGTCATCCTCGACCTTAATAGAATCTTAACCTTTAAAGAGAAAGAGAGTTTGAGCAGAACTAACATAGAAAAACAAGATAATCTTTGATGCTCTAGATAAGATACCGCCTTTCTTATTTTATGAGTTATTTTAAAGGAGAGAAGATTATAGTTCCTATGGCAGGTCTGGCAGTAGCAGAAGCTCCCCAAATTCTGAGTACCTTAGCTTTAGGTTCGTGTATGGGTATTATTCTTTATGATAGATACGCCAAAATTGGCGGATTGGCTCATTGTATGCTTCCTAACTCTAAAACTGCCACCCACGAGTATACTCCAGGTAAATATGTGGATACAGCAATAGAGGAGCTGATTGCAAAGCTGGAAAAGAAAGGGGTAAAAAGTAAATCTTTATCTGCAGTCTTGGTGGGGGGAGCAGATATGTTTCCTCATATTTCTCATAAGCTCGGCCTCAATATAGGAGAGGGCAACCTGGAAGCAGCAAGGAGAGAGTTGGGCAAGAGACATATAAAAATAGAAAAAGAAGATACAGGTGGTAGTATTGGTAGAACGGTAGAATTCGATTTACAAACAGGTAAGTTAATGATAAGAGATTCAAAAGGACAAATTAAGTTTTTATAGGAGGTGTGTTATGGTCAAGAGAATAATGGTAGTGGATGACGCAGCTTTTATGAGGATGACGCTAAAAAACATCTTGCAGAGTGGCGGTTACGAAGTGTGCGGCGAGGCAGAGTCAGGCGCCGAAGCAGTAAAAAGGTACGAAGAGCTTAAGCCAGACTTAGTAACTATGGATATAGTGATGCTAGACCGAGATGGCATTCAGGCAAGTAAGAATATATTGGAAAAAGACCCTCAGGCGAAAATCCTTATCGTTTCGGCCATGGGACAGCAACACCTTATTGTAGAAGCAATTCAGACCGGCGCTAAAGGTTTTATCATAAAACCTTTTAATCCCAATACGGTTCTGCAGGAAGTTAAAAGAATATTAGGAGAATAATTTATTATGCCGGCAGATTTCCTTACAGTACTTGTAGTTGATGATTCTTTTCTTACGCGTGTCCAGTTGAAGGAGCTCTTAGGGGAGACAGGATTTATTAAAGTAGTCTTGGCCAAAGATGGCCTCCAGGCTTACGAGCTTACAAAAGAAGTAAAGCCTGATGTGGTTCTTTTGGATATTGTTCTTCCTAAAATGAACGGGCTGGAATATCTGCAACGCGTAATGAACGAACAGCCTCAGCGCGTAATTGTTTTTACGGGAAGGGATGAGTTTGAGGGAAGACGGATTAGCATAGAGGCTTTTCGCTATGGAGCTGTAGAAGTATTTTCCAAGCCAGCTCATCTAAATGAGTTTCGAGAGATGGCAGAGAATTTAGTCGAAAAAATTAAAGTGGTAGCAGAGATATCACCTGAGAAGCTCTTTTTTAAAGAAGAGAAGGCAAAAATAGCGCGGAAGATTAGACCTCAGAAGCTCGTGATTATCTGTGCTTCTACAGGAGGGCCAAAGTGCTTATTTGAAATAGTGCCAAAAATTCCCTTAGGCATAAAAGCTGGCTTTATTATAAATCAGCATATGCCGAAAACTTTTACTGCCACCTTTGCTGAACGTCTTAATATCGAGGCAGAGATAAAAATTAGAGAAGCAGAGGAGGCAGATTCTATAAGGGAATCTGAGCTGTTAGTTGTGCCGGGCGGACGGCATGCAAAGTTATTTTTAGATAAGGATGTTAGTGAAGTTAAACTGAAACTTATAGAGAAAGGAACTATAGGGGGAGATTTTTTTTATTGTCCTTCTTCGGATATTATTCTTTCTTCTGCTGCTCCTATTTATAGAGAAAACTTAGTTGCCGTGGTTCTTACGGGAATGGGAGAAGATGGTTTGCGGGGTTGTCGTGATGTTAAAAGGTATGGAGGTTATGTTATTGCCCAAGATGAAAAAAGCAGTATTGTTTATGGTATGCCTAAGGCAGTAGCAAAAGCAGGCGTAGCAGATAAAGTGCTGTCTCCTGGTTCTATTGTAAAACATATAGTGAAAATTGTAGAGAGTAAATAAGATGGAGTTTTCTCAGTATAAAGAGCTTTTTATTGGAGAGAGTGAAGAGATAATTTCCTCTCTCAATAATAATTTAGTGAATTTGGAAAGCAATCCTTCCGATCTTTCTCTTCTCCAGGAGATATTTCGTCTTATCCATACTCTTAAAGGTATGGCGGCTACTATGGGTTATCAAAGAATGTCTACGTTAGCACATGCTTTGGAAACTTTACTGGATGTTCTGCGGCGGGGAGTTATCGAGGCAGATAAAGAAATAATGGATAAGTTATTTCAAGGGGTAGATAAGTTTTCTCAAATTATAGAGGTAATAAAGAAAGGTGAAGAGGAGTCTTCCGTTGAGATTGAAGATTTAATAGAGACTCTCAAAGATATAAATGTGGGTGATATTAAAACTGGGATAAAACCGACAGAGGTAGGAGGAGGTTTTGAAGAAAGAAGGGTTCTGCGTCTGGACGAAGAAGATAGAAAGATGATAAAGGAAAGTCTCGAAAAAGGAGAAAAGACTTATCAGGTAACATTAGCTATAGAAAGAGAAAGCCTTCTTAAGCAGGCGCGTGCTTTTACTGCTCTTTCTGTGGCCCAAGATATGGGTAAAATAATAAAACCTCATTATATTGCTAATCAGATAAAGCAAGAGAAATTTGGGCGCCTGGTAGTATTTTTCTTGACAAGTAAGCATACCCCCGAGGAAATACGGAACAAATTAGTGTTAGTTCCGGAGATAGAAAAAGTGGATGTAAAGATATTGGATATTAACCTCCTTCTTCCTTTGAAAAAGGAGAAAGAGACAGAAAAGAAAGAGACAGAAACACTTAAAGTCTCTCAGACAATTAGAGTAAAAGTAAACCATTTAGATAATCTTATGAATTTAATCGGAGAGCTGGTTATAGACAAGACGCGTTTGATAGAGATATCGCGTAGCTTAGAAGACAAAGTTCTTAGTGATACTATAAGCCGCCTTAATAATCTTATATCAGCTCTGCAGGATGAGATGATTGTACTGCGTCTCGTGCCGCTGGCTTATATCTTTGGCCATTTTCCGCGTATGATGCGGGATATTGCCGCCCGTGAGGCGAAAGAGATTGACTTTATAATTGAAGGAGAAGATATTGGTGTTGACCGTACTGTTTTAGACGAAATCAACGAGCCTCTTATTCATCTTCTTCGTAATGCAGTGAGCCATGGCGTTGAGAGTCCGGCGGTGAGAAAAGCAAAGGGCAAAAAGGAGAGGGGTACTATAAGGTTGAAAGCGGCGCGGGAAAAGAATTATGTAGCCATTGAAGTTTCTGATGATGGAAAAGGTATAAATATAGATAATCTGAAAAAAGTAGCTGTAGAGAAAGGTTTTTTTACGCAGTCCGAAGTAGAAAGAATGAAGGACGAAGATATTCTTAATGTAATTTTTCTACCCGGCTTTAGCACCAAAGAGAAATCTTCCTTTGTTTCAGGGCGCGGCGTAGGAATGGATGTCGTTAAAGACAAAGTTACCGCCTTGGGAGGTACAGTTCATATTGAGACAAAAGAGGAACGAGGAACAAAGGTGACGATTAGATTGCCGGTAAATATGGCTATTATTGAGGTGCTTTTAGTAAGGGTGGGAAAGTATATTTACTGCTTGCCTTTGGTGAGTATTATAGAGATAATAAAAATCAGTAAGAATGAGGTTAAAAAAATAGACAATACGGAAGTCGTTAATTATCGTGGCACGGTTCTACCTATAATTAGATTAGAGGAGAAGTTTGGCGCCGTAGGCCGTTTATTAACTTCTACTCTAGAGGAAGAAAAAGAAACAGTGTCTTATCAGGACGACGGCTTATCAGTGGTAGTGGCAGAGTCAGCGGGGAAAGTAGCAGGATTAGTGGTAGATAAGCTTATTGGACAGCAGGATATTGTAGTGAAAAACTTGCCTTCGGCTCTGAGAAAGATAAAAGGTATAGGGGGAGCTACTATTCTGGGCAAAGGAGAAGTGGTATTAGTTTTGGACCTTAACTCTTTAATTTCCTAAAAGGGAGGCTAAGATGGATGTAGAGGATCTAAATGAAGTCCAGTTAGATGCATTAAAGGAAATAGTAAATATCGGGGCAGGAAATGCTGCGACGGCACTTTCACAGCTTACCAAGAAAAAAGTAAGTATGAGTGTTCCCCATGCTCGAGTATGTAAGATTCAGGATGTACCTAGAGTGTTAGGTGTGGGAGGAGAGGACGAACCGATAAGCATTGTCTATAATCAAATAATAGGAGATACAAGCGGAGCAATTATGATGATTTTTGATGCGAAAGAATCACTAAAATTAGTAGATGTATTGTTAGGGAAGAAAATTGGGGAAAGTATGTTCCTGGATGAAATGGGACAGTCCGTAATAAAAGAGATTGGCAATATCTGTTCGGGGGCTTCCCTGGCTTCTATTAGTGAATTTACCGGCATGAAATATCTCTATTCTATTCCTCTTTTTGCCTCTGATATGTTGGGAGCGATTCTGAATGCCATTCTTTCTAAATTTGCCGCTTCTGTCAGTTCCACATTGGTAGTAATGGCGGAATTGAAAGTAGAAGAGCTGGTGGTAAAATCAACTATACTTTTTATATTTACTTCGGAGGATGTAAAATTGATTCTGGAGAAACTACAAGTTATATAGAGGGGGTTATTTGTAATTTATATAAGAGTAAATGGCTATAGAGAAAGAAAGAGAGTTAGAAAAAGTAAATGAGGGTACCATACTGGTAGTAGATGACGATACCCTTAGTCGTCGCTATATGCGCGATCTTCTGGTAGGGGAAGGATTTAGCGTAATAGACATAGATGATCCGCGGCGGGTAGGAAATATCCTTAAAGAAAGAGAAATAGACGTAGTTATTTTAGACCTAAATCTTCCCTTTATGAAAGGTACAGAGGTTCTGTACGAAATAAAGAAAGATATTTTTCTTAAGCATGTTCCGGTAATTATTGTCTCTACAGAGAATGAGGTCCTAGAAAGAATAAAGAGTATGTATTCAGGGGCGGACGATTATATTGTGAAGCCTGTGGAGGGAGGAGAATTTCTTACCCGGGTTAAGGTTGTCTTGCGCCGGAGTAGACAAGACCTGGACGTTAATCCTCTTACCAAATTCCCCGGCAATGTTTCTATTCAGCGAGAAATAGATAAGCTGATAAAGAAGAAGACGCCTTTTGCCGTAGGATATGTTGATTTAGATAAATTTAAAGAATTAATGATTATTATGGATTTAAGCGCGGTGACGAAGTTATAAAGCTCACCGCGGGTATTATCATTAAGGCTTTGCATCATAACGATAGTCCTATTAACTTCGCCGGCCATGTAGGGGGAGATGACTTCGTCGTAGTGACTACGCCGGAATTGATTGATAACGTATGTAATTTTGTCATTGAAAGTTTCAATAAAAGGATTGTTGACTTTTACGATGAAGATGACCGCAGCAAAGGGTATATAATATCGCGTGACCGTAAAGGTAATATAACCAAAGTATCTATGCTTACTGTATTCTTGGGGGTTGTTGTTAACAAGAGTCTTTCTCTCAAACACATTGGGCAGGTTAGCCAGCTGGGGGCTGATTTGAAGGCGCAGGCTAAAGCGGTAGAAGGCAGCAATTTTGTAAAGAAAGAATTCTGATTTATCTAACTTTTCGAAAGACTTTATGGAGATTGTTAAATACCACCAGCTCGGGAGGAGGATTAAATATACTTTCTATTTTCCCCAGGATCAAAAATCCTTTTTTGTTTAAAGCTTGAGCTAATTTGTTCATTATTTTCAACTGCAACTCTTTAGAAAAATAGATAAAAACATTACGGCAAAGAATTAAATCCACATAATTAGGAGCAGGATCCAAAACTAAATTGCTTTTGCTGAAGCTGACCAAATTCTTAATTTTTTCTTCTACTCTCGCTTCTTTTTTGAGACTGTCTAACTGGAAGAATTTCTTATAAGTGAAAGGGACAGTTTCTATCTCTTTGGAAGTATATATTCCTTGCCTGGCCTTCTCTAGAGATTTGTCATCTATATCCGTCGCTAATATTCTTACCATATCAAGAGGGATTCCTCTTTCTTGAAATTTCTTCGTAAATATCATGGCTAAGCTGTAGGGTTCCTGGCCGTGGCTGGCGCCAGCAGACCAGACAAAGATTTTTTTTTGGAGAGTTCCGGTTGTGGGGTCAATGTAATTATTGATGATCTCTTTTACTATTACGTCGGATACAAACTTGAACACCTCTTTATCACGAAAAAATTCGCTGACATTTATGGTTAAAGCGTCAATGAGTTTTAGATATTCCTCTGGATGAGCAAAGAGAAAGCTTACGTAGTCTTTTAGAGAGGAGCTTTTTGTGTGGAGAATGCGAAAATGAATTCTCCGGTAGAGGTAGGATTTTCTGTATTGAGAGAAATCTAGATTATGGCGACTTTTTAAGTGATTAAAGATAATATCCAGGTAATAACCATCTTCAGCGGTCATACGGGAAGGAATATGGTTAGGCATTTTAGTTGTTATGACGGGGGGAAGCAGAAACTACTTTAATTGCTTCAGTTACGGTTCGAGTGATGTCTGCATTAAACTGACGTTGTAAGAGAGAAATCTTGGTGTAATTTATACCCTTATCGCTTACGGCATATTTAGGAGGGAGTTTATTTAAGGCGAGGGCTAATATATCTAAACGACAACGATTACATTTACATACACCTTGAGTTTTGGAGATAATTTCATCTAGTATTTCCTCTACGGCTCCTTCCATATAATTATACAGTTTCATTTTAACCTCCTCTTTTATTCCGTATTATTATATGTAATTA